>JAKJFI010000086.1 GCA_022704985.1 Candidatus Omnitrophota bacterium
GTTCTTTATCCCATCTACAGAATCGGACAGAAACTGCGCAAACTGGGCAGGAAAATCCAGGAGGCTTACGGAAGGATAGGCAACCTGATACACGAAGGGGTATACGGACAGCAGATAATAAAGTCGTACAACCAGGAACAAAATATCATAAGGCGGTTCACCTCGGAGAACGAACGCATATTCAGAACCGTGATGTCTGCTACCAGGCGAACCCTGCTGATAGGTCCTCTCACCGAGATAGTTTCTGTATTAGGAGCGAGCGGACTCCTTTACTTCGGAGCAAACAAGGTTCTCCATGGTTCTCTTAGTTCCGGCTTCCTCTTTCTCTTCTTCGTTGCCCTCTTTTCGATAATCAGTCCGCTGAAGGGTATAGGTAACGCATATACGAACCTCAAACATGATAGCTCGGCGCTGCCGCGCATTTTCTCGCTTTTTGACAGACAGAGCTCAATTAAAGATACGGGGAACGAGATGCTTTCCGGGCTGAAGGAATGCGTTGAGTTCAGGAATATCCACTTTTCCTACGGAAAGACGTCGGTACTGAAAAACATATCATTCTCCGTGCAGAAGGGCCGCAAGCTGGGGATAGTCGGCCCCACCGGAGCAGGCAAGACAACCCTTACCGGACTGCTGTTGAGGTTTTACGAACCGTCTTCCGGCGAGGTGCTGATAGACGGAAAAGACGTGCGGACTTTCACCCTTCATTCCCTGAGAAGCCATATCGGACTTGTAACGCAGGAGCCGATACTCTTCAACGACACCATAATAAGGAATATAACCCTCTCCGACGAACCTGATATGAAGAAGGTCGAGGAAGCTGTAGAGAACGCCTGCATAAAAACCTTCGTGAACTCGCTTCCAAACGGGTATGAAACGGTGGTGGGAGAACGCGGCACGACACTCTCCGGCGGACAGAAACAGCTTATTTCCGTGGCGCGCGCAATCTATAAGAATCCGGCGATACTCATCCTGGATGAAGCCACCGCGTCGCTGGACAGCAACTCCGAGAAACTTCTTCACAGCGCACTGGAAAGGATAATGAAGGATAGAACTGTCTTAATAATCGCCCACCGTCTTTCCACTCTCAGGAATGTTGACAGAATCATTGTGCTGAAAAACGGGACGATAACCGAAGAAGGAAGCCACAGGGAACTCTTTGAAAAAAACGGTGATTACCGCAGGCTCTGGGAAATCCAGTTTTCCCCATAATTGACAAATTAGAAAACACGAGGAGGAACAGCATGGCAAGCGCGAAGATGTTTGATTTTGCGGGAATGAAGGCGGCAGAATATGAGAAGGTGCGCAGGGAAAACAGCTGGGGGCTGACGCTGGAGGAGTTCAGGATTGCGCAAAAAAAAGCAGGAAGACCTTTGAGCATAACGGAAGCGTACATACTGGACAGTTTATGGTCCGACCACTGTTCCTACAAACACTCAAAGAACAAACTGCGCGAGCTCATAAGGGATAACAAGTACGTCCATAAGAGCAAAAACAGCGAAGCCGGAGCGGTGAAGATAGGTAACACCGGGTACTGCGCGGTATTCAAAATAGAGTCCCATAACCACCCCACTATTCTAAATCCCTTTGACGGCGCCGCAACAGGCGCGGGCGGCATCATGCGCGACATATTCGCAATGGGAGCGAAAAACCTGGGCGTCGGAGCATCCCTGCGCTACGGACCTGAAGCGACACCCGACTCAAAGGACGTTCTCTCCGGCGCCATGGCGGGAGCCGCATCCTACTGCAGTGTCATGGAGGTACCGCTCATCGGCCTTGACCTCTACTACGAAGAATCTTTCAGGCACAACTGCCTGATGAACGTTACAGCTTTGGGAGTCGTGAAAAGCGACGAACTGATACCCAACATTGCGCCGGTAAACGCGGTCGGATACAACCTGATTTACATAGGCAAGCCCACCGCCGGAGCCGCTGTCGGCGGAGCATCCTTTGCATCCCAGGCGTTTGAAGCCGGAAAGAAGAAAACGATTAAGTTCGGCTCAAACCCGCAACTGGAAAAAGCAACCTTTGACGTCTTTGAAAAGGTGAAAGCGGCGCTGAAGAAGAAAAACCTCCTGAAACAGATGTCGCTGAAGGATATGGGAGCCGCCGGCCTGACCTGCTCCACAGCGGAACAGGTCTCGGAGAGAGGGTATGGAATCGAGATACGCACCGACAAGGTTCCGGTACCCGCGGGGATGAAGGTACACCCTCTCGCGCTTGCCGTGGGCGAAGACCAGGAGCGGAATATGATTATCGCCTCGGACAAGGCGACTGAAATCATCCTTAAGCTCTTCAATGCCGACAGGAAATTCAAGAAATACGGAGGGAAAGCGGTCGTAATAGGGCAGGTCATAAAACAGGACAGATTTGTGATGAAGGATAAAGATACCGTGTACTGCGATATACCTGTCCGGCTGATAACCGGCGCTCCGATATACAAGCCGGCCGCAAAGAAACCCTCGGCGAAAGAGGCGGAATTCAGCGTTGAGAGACCGAAATCCCTGGAAAAAGAGATTCTCAAGATAGTCTCTTCCAGAAACGTATATTCAAAGACGGACGTATTCCGCATGCTGAAGGATAAGAAATACGGATTCATATATACCACCCCCGAAGAAACGGACGTCTGTGTCATCGCGGTGCTGAAAGGCGAAAAGACCTCGGCGAAGAACAAGCTGTTGGGCGTGGCGCTCGCCTTCGGCGGGAAGTCCATACACGGCAGGAACGGCACAGCCGAAGAGCAGGCATATCTTGCGACGGTCATCGCGCGCCTGAAGCTCGCGGCGGCAGGTCTGAAGCCTGTGGCGGCGGCGGACGGATGCAACTACGGCAGTCCGAACAACCCCGAACACTACTACTGCTTTGCCAAGGGGATAGACGGGCTGAACAAGGCGTGCAGAATACCGCTTTACAGGGAAAAACAACCCCTGGCAATAGTCGCGGGCAACGTTTCGCTCAAGAACACCTTCATAAGCAACGGGAAGGAAAAGCCGATAGACCCGTCGCTTATCCCGGCTGTATTCGGATATATCACGGATTACAGAAAGACCGTAACAACCGGGCTGAAGGGCGCAGGCAACCTGTTGCTTCTTGCAGGGAAAAGAAAGCATGAGTTTAAGGGGTCGGAATACGCGCAGGCATACGGGCAACTCGGTAAAACCCTCCCTTCGATTTCTCCGAAAGAAGCGGCAGGACTGGAGCATGCGGCGCTGGAAGCCGCAGGAAAAGGACTGCTTAAATCCGCGGCGGCAATTGAAAACGGCGGGCTTGCCGCGGCGCTTGTCAGGATGCTGATGATGACTAAGAAACCGATTGGAGCGGAGATAGACCTTGGAGCCGCGGGAACCCTGCGGGAAGACTACCTGCTGTTCAGTGAAACCCCGGGCTACGTTCTGGAGGTTGCGCCCGGTGATGCGGGAAAACTCAAAGCGATATACAAGAAATACGGCGTCCGGCTGATACCCCTGGGGACGACGACGAAAGCCGGAACGTTCAAGGGTTCAGTGAAGGGAAAGGAGATTTTTAACATCTGTCTCGGCGAACTGAAAAAATCCTGGCTCGCTATAAAATAAGCTCCAATCACCATATTTCTCTCCCCCCGGGAGAGAAGGAAAAAAATGGGATAGGGGGGCGGAGTGAGAAGGACTGAAAGGACTAAAAATATGATTACATACGGGAAAGCGGGGGTCAATATTGCGCTGGGGGACGTATGCTCGCATATCATGTCGGATGCGGCTGACAGGACCTTTGCCAACAGGAAAGGGAAAAACGGCGCGGTGAAGGTACTGGAGAAAAAGGGACTGCACAGGATAATAACCGTTTCCCTGGGCAACTTGAAACTTATGCTCAACAGCGACGGAATCGGCACCAAAGTTGAGTTTGCGGAACGCGCGGGAAGGCATGATACAATGGCTTACGACCTCTTCGCAATGCTCTGCGATGACGCCGTGCGGTTCGGATTCGAACCCGTGGCGCTATCCAACATACTGGACGTCAACTCCCTGAAGGAAGAGACGATACGGGGGCTGGCAAAGGGGATGGTGAACGCGGCACGTGACGCAGGCGTGGCGGTTATCTCCGGCGAGATAGCCGAGCTGGGAAGCAGAATTGGAGGTTACGGAAAGAACAGCTATAACTGGGGCGGAACCGTTTTGAGTTTCTTCAGGAAGGAACTCGGCGCAAAGGCGCTCAAAAAAGGCAATGCCATAGTCGCGCTGAAAGAAGAAGGTTTCCGCTCAAACGGCATCTCGCTTGTCCGGAGAATCATGGAAAAAACGCACGGGCCTGACTGGCACAAGAAAAAAACCGGCGGGAAGAC
>JAKJFI010000087.1 GCA_022704985.1 Candidatus Omnitrophota bacterium
TCACTGGACAATTCATATTTCAAAAGAAATTTCGCGGGCGCAAGAAGATATCTTCCTGAAGACAAACCCGTTCTCGCGAGGAGACTTGAAGATGCTGTCAAGCAATAGTGGTTGCAGGTGGATGGAATTTTTCTGGAACGGCATCACCGCAGTCGTGATGGAGAATGAAGTCATACGGCTGGAAATACTTGTGGACAAGGGAACAGACATCGTAGAATTCCTCTATAAACCTCTTGATATTGACTTTATGTGGAGAGGGCCTAACCTGACACACAAGCCGTTTTCCCTGATTACCACGGCACAGGGAAAACTGGGAAATTTCATGGACTATTATCCCGGGGGATGGCAGGAGATTTTTCCAAATGGAGGAGGCCCCTGCGAATACAAGGGCGCCGTTCTGGGACTGCACGGCGAGGTAGCGCTTCAACCGTGGAAATACAGCGTGACGGAAGACACCGGAAGCCGCCTTTCCATGAAATTTTCAACGGCTACTTACAGGACGCCTTTTTTGCTTGAAAAAACACTGTCAATGGAAAGGAACCGTCCTGAATTACATATAAGCGAGGAGATAAAAAATCTCTCCGGAGACGAAATGGATTTCATGTGGGGACATCATCCGGCGATTGGCAAACCCTTTCTCTCAGAAGACTGCGTCATCAAGATAAAGGGCGCAAAGGTTACCGTAGGGCCCGGGGACGGAAGATCCTATACGAACCTGAAGCAGACCTCCGGAAAATGGCCTCTTGTTGAAGGCATTGATGGAAAGAATATGGTTGACATCAGCATCTGCCCATCTGAAAACGACAGGGTGTCAGAAGTAATGTTCCTATCGGAACTGCAGGAGGGGCGATACGAGATATACAACAAGAAACTGAAGGCCGGCTTCAAGCTGGAATTCCCGCCGGACGTATTCAGATACGTATGGTTCTGGAGAATCGCCAGGGGCAGTTTCGATTACCCGTGGTACGGGAGAACGTACAACGTGGCGCTCGAACCGTTCTCAAGCCTGCCAAACCTTGCGGAGGCGGTTAAGAGGGGCGACAGTCTCAAGCTTAAACCGGGGAATAGCCTTTCGGCAACATTAACAGCTTCAGTAACAACCGGATAGAAATTAATTAAATCCTGACCTCTTATAGAGTGTCATTGCGAGGAATGCTTCAAAAGACGAAGCAATCTCAATAATAAGCTCAAAACAGCCTCTGCAAAAAACAAAAGTGCAGGTTCGGAGCGATGATGGAAGAACACGAAATAGTAATCGGCCTGGAGGTTCATACGGAACTTCTAACTGCGTCAAAGATGTTTTGTGCGTGTTCAACCAGGTTCGGAGCGGAGCCGAACAGCCATGTGTGTCCGGTCTGCGCTGGATTCCCCGGCACGCTTCCAGTCATGAACCGGAAAGCAATTGAGCTGGCACTAAAAGCCGCCATCGCCTTGAACTGCACTCCGACGCCATTCACCAGGTTTGCAAGAAAAAATTATTTTTATCCTGACCTGCCTAAAAATTACCAGATTTCACAGTATGAGGAACCCCTTGCCTCCAACGGACACCTCGCTGTGAACGACAGGAATATACACATTAAAAGAATCCACATGGAAGAGGATGCCGGAAAACTCATCCATTCGACAGGAGAAAGCGGGCATTCCTTCGTCGACCTTAACAGAAGCTGCGTTCCTCTTATTGAAATAGTTACCGAGCCCGAAATAAGGAGCTCCCTGGAAGCAGAAAAATTTCTTCTCTCTCTCAAAAAAATTCTTGAGTACCTGGAGGTTAGCGACTGCAACATGGAAGAAGGCTCGCTAAGATGCGATGCAAACATATCCGTAAGAAAAAAAGGCGCTCAGGAACTCGGCGTTAAAACTGAAATAAAAAACATGAACTCCTTTAAGGCTATAAAAAAGGCTATCGATTATGAAGCAAACAGGCAGATTGCGCTCTTAAAGAAAGGCGCGAGACTCACACAGGAAACGCGTCTCTGGAACGAGGCTCTACAAATCACCGAAAGCATGAGAAGCAAAGAGGAAGCTCACGATTACAGGTATTTTCCGGAACCGGACCTCGTGCCTTTCACCATTGACAGCGGCTTGATAGAAAAAATAACCGCACAACTGGGAGAACTTCCGTTGCAGAGAAAGGAACGGTTTATGAAAGACTACAGCCTTTCCGAATACGACGCTACAGTTCTCACTTCGGAAAAAAGCATGGCCGATTATTTTGAGAAATGCACCGCCCTTTTCCCCAAAAGCAAGATATTAGCCAACTGGATAATGGGGGACCTTTCCGCCCTTCTCAAGGCCTCACGGAAATCCGTTGAGGAGTCGCCGGTAACCCCGGAACAGCTCGTCAGAATAGTAACCGAGATAGAAGAGGGGCGATTAACGGGAACGATTGCAAAGACGGTTCTCCAGGAATGCTTCGACACGGGCAAGGACCCTATCGAGATAATAAAAGAGAAAAACATCGTGCATATACAAGACGAAGAGACCATAAACGATATCATAAAAGAGACTCTTGAGGAGAATCCTAAGGCGCTTCAGGATTACCGGAACGGAAAGGAACAGGCTGTTTCATACCTGATAGGTCAGGTAATGAAAAAGACAAAAGGGCAGGTTAATCCCGCCATTCTGAAAAACAACCTTCTCGTTTTTTTAAAGAAACTATGACCATTGCAGATTTAATCACCCGCTCTGCAGGGATAAATAAGTACATATCCTGAGCAAAGGAGCTTATCATTATGAAGAAGATATTGTTGACGTTCATGGGGCTGGCCGTTTTAACCATAACAATCGGCGGCGATGCCCGCGTTTCACAGGCACGCAGACAGGAAGAGGAGATATACAGAAACATCGAGCTTTTCATAGATGCGATGAATCTTGTGCGTGAACAGTACATAGAACCCGTTGAAGACAAAAAACTGATATACGGCGCGCTGAAAGGCATGGTTGCGCTCGACCCTTACAGCGCATTCCTCGAACCCGATATGAAAGAAGAGCTTCAGATAGAGACAAAGGGAGAATTCCACGGAGTGGGCATGGAAATAACCCTCAAGGACAATATCATAACCGTCGTAAGCCCGATTGAAGAGACCCCAGCATGGAATGCGGGAATAAAGGCCGGCGACAAAATCCTTGAAATCAACGGGGAATCTACCAAGGGTTTTTCCACATTTGAGGCCGCCCAGAAACTTCGCGGCAAAAAAGGAACGGAAGTTACCGTCAGCATTCACAGGACAGGACTCACGGAACTGAAAAAAATAACCCTTGTCAGAGACGTAATTAAGGTAAAATCCATCAGGGAGAAACCGCTGGATAACAACCTTTCCTATGTCAGGGTCAGGGATTTTCAGGAGAGAACAGCCGTGGACCTTGCTGGGGTCTTGCTGAAACTCAATAGAAACAACGTCAGCGGGCTTGTTCTTGACTTGAGAAACAACCCCGGAGGACTGCTTGCATCCGCCATCGATGTCAGTGAATTGTTCCTGCCCAAAGGGAAACTCATCGTTTATACACAGGGCAGGGCGCAAAAAGACACCAATACTTTCAACAGCAGGAGAAATGCACTGTGGGACAAACCGGTTGTTATCCTGATGAACCAGGGAAGCGCCAGCGCATCCGAAATCGTGATAGGCGCGCTGAAAGACAACCTTAAAACTACCACGGTCGGAATGAAAACATTTGGAAAAGGTTCGGTGCAAAACCTCATACCGCTGAAGGACGGTTCAGCTCTGAAGCTTACCATAGCCCATTACTATACGCCTTCCGGCGTTTGTATCGAGGGCAAGGGGATAGAGCCCGACGTAATGGTTGATATTCCGAAAGCCGAAGACGAGGAGGAACAGCTTTTCGTTCCGGGGGAAGCCGGCGACGTTCAATTCCTGAAAGCGGTTGAGATACTTGAACAGCTTGTTAAAAAATGATGCGCGGAAACAGGAACAGAAACGGAAGGCAACAGGATTTTTCACCTTTTGTGCCTCTTGTGCTCTTCATAGCCCTTTGCATTCTGCTGGCGGGCGTCTGCATTCTCAGGGAATTCAGGAAAAAACCTTTGCCGCCTCCTCCGCCCCCCCGGGAGATAAGTAAACCAGCGATAAAGAGAACGCTTCCACGAAAAACAGGCAAGGTCAGAATCGCCCTGGTCATAGACGATATGGGCTGGAACAAGGAGATAGCAAAAGAAATAGAGAAAATCAACCGTCCTCTCACCCTCTCTTTTTTGCCCAAGG
>JAKJFI010000088.1 GCA_022704985.1 Candidatus Omnitrophota bacterium
GAGGGACCGAGGGGCGGCCCGGGGATGAGAGAAGGGCTTTCCATCACTTCTGTTATCCAGGGAAAGGGGCTGGAGGAGAAGATAGCGTTGATTACCGACGGCAGATTCTCCGGCGGTACCAGGGGACCGTGCATAGGGCATATCAGCCCGGAAGCGGCTGACGGGGGACCTATCGGTCTTGTGAAAGACGGAGATATCATCGAGATAGACATTAAGAAAAGGAGACTGGAACTCAAGGTCAGCGCGGAGGAAATAAAGAAGAGAAAAAAAGGATACAGGAAGCCGGAGAAGAAGCTTTCAGGCGTTCTTGCGAGATATGCGAGGATGGTCAAATCGGCAAATACCGGCGCAGTTCTTGAATAAGGAAAAAATACAATGTTAGAGAGAGAATCAGCCGAAAAGGGGATTGTGAGCAGGTGTGTTAGGTACGTTGCCGGGAGAGAAAAAATAGACCCTGTCAGACTTTCGGAAAAGGTTGCCGAGGGAAGGGTGATAATCCTGAAGCACAGGAAGACATGCCTGGGTATTGGAGAAGGGTTGAGGACGAAGATAAATGCCAATATTGGGACCTCTCCGGATATAGCGGATGTGAGTTCGGAGATTGAGAAACTGAAAGCCGTGTGCAAGTACGGCGCGGACACGGTTATGGACCTGAGTACCGGCGGGGATATTGATAAGATAAGAAAGACTATTATCGAGCGGAGTCCTGTTCCGGTTGGAACGGTTCCCATATACCAGGCGGCTATCGAGTCGATAGAGGAAAAGGATGCTCTGACTAAGATGGAGCCGGAAAAAATTTTTAAGGTAATCGAAAAACATGCGAAGGACGGGGTTTCTTTTGTGACCCTGCACTGCGGAATAACTCTCAGCACACTTGAGAGATTGAGGAAAAACCCGCGAAAGTCGATGGTTGTAAGCAGGGGAGGAGCTTTCCTCATCAGCTGGATGATTGCCAGAGGAAAAGAGAACCCGCTCTATGAGAATTTTGACAGGGTTCTTGAGATGGCAAGAAAATACGATATGGTTTTGAGTCTCGGTGACGGGATGAGGCCGGGTGGACTGGCCGACGCTACTGATGCTTCACAGATTGACGAGCTTATTACTCTCGGCGAGTTGACGCGTACTGCGTGGAGTAACGGCGTTCAGGTGATAATAGAAGGTCCGGGGCACATACCCATTAACGAGATTCCGGCAAACATAATGCTACAGAAGAAGATATGCAGCGGAGCGCCGTTTTATGTTCTCGGCCCTTTGGTGACCGACATTGCTCCGGGTTATGACCATATAACCTCTGCCATCGGTGCGGCGATTGCGGGCTGGCACGGTGCGGATTATATCTGTTACGTGACTCCCAGCGAACATCTTTCTCTGCCGGGTCTTGAGGATGTAATAGAGGGCACCATAGCCGCAAAAATAGCGGCACATGCCGCCGATATAGGAAAGGGCTTGCCGGGTGCGAAGGACTGGGATTACAGGATGGGCAAGGTTCGGACAGAAAGAGACTGGCAGGAAGAACGCAAGCTATCCATTAATCCCGCGAAATTTGACGAGTTTTATAAAAAGCACAAGTCTGCCGAGAAAGATGTATGCACGATGTGCGGGAAGTACTGCGCAATCAAAACTGTGGAGAAATATCTTGGCACGAAAATACTTACCTGTTAGGTTATGAAGAAGAAAATAAGAGTATATGGTGACGGTGTATTGAGGAAGCGTGCAGAAGAGGTCAAAAATATAGATAAGGATATCAACAAGCTGATAAAAAACATGACCGATACGCTGGCGAAAGAGAACGGTATCGGGCTTGCCGCCGCTCAGATAGGGATTCTGAAAAGGGTTTTTATTGCGCTTGACAGCAGTAAAGACAGGATTATAACTGCGATAAATCCCGAGATTGTCGAAGAAAAAAAACGAGAGATTGATACGGAAGGATGCCTGAGCTTCCCGGGTGTTTTTTTTTCAATACAAAGAGCAAGGAAGGTTGTTATGAAGGCGTTTGACGAAAAGGGTAGGGAGTATCTGATTGAGACTGACGGGATTCTGGCAAGGTGTTTCCAGCATGAACTCGACCATCTCAACGGAAAACTGATAATTGATTATGCTTCTGATGCGGAAAAAGATTTCTGGAAGGATAAATTGAAACGGTTTCGCGGTGACTCGTAATTCACGGATTTTTCAATGAGTCCGATAAGGATTATCTCAAAATGATTCCCGATTTTCTCGTTTCATTCAATACCGAGAGACTTGCCTGCGAAGATGTCGATTTCCTCATAATTGGCGGTGGAATAGCAGGACTGACTGCATCTCTGGAATTGAAAGACTTCAACACGGTTGTTCTGTACAAAAACGGCATTAAGGAAACATGCACCTATAATGCACAGGGCGGAATAGCCGGAGCAGTTGCAGAATGGGATACCGTAGAACAGCACAGCCTGGATACGATGAAGACCGGCTGTGGGATTGCGAATTCTGAAGCGGTGGAAGTTCTCGTACGGGAAGGAGTTGACAGGATTGAGGACCTGATTTCTTCAGGGCTTGCTTTTGACAGGAGCAAGGAAGGGTATCATTTCACGAGAGAAGGCGGGCATACTTGCAGGCGCATACTCCACATAAACGGCGATTCGACGGGCAGAGGGATAGCGGAGTTTTTGTACGGGAAGGTCGCCGCTCAAAAAAATATCAGGATACTCCATTCGCATTTTCTTGTTGATTTTATCGTCAGGGAAAACAGGGTATTGGGAGCACTTATATACGATGAAAACAGGAAGAATCTCGTCCTGTTCAGAGCAAAGGCCTTCATTCTGGCAACGGGAGGTGCGGGGAACATCTTCCAGGAAACCACCAATCCTTCCGGGATAACAGGTGATGGCATGGCGGCCGCATACCGCTGCGGAGCGGAGCTTGAGGACCTTGAGTTCTATCAGTTTCATCCCACGACATTTTATCAGGCGGGCGCACCCCGTTTTCTAATTTCTGAGAGTGTCAGAGGAGAGGGAGGATTGCTGAAGAATTCCAAGGGAGAAAGGTTCATGCCGGGATATCATCCTGCCGGCGAGCTTGCTCCGAGGGACGCTGTCACAAGAGCTATCATAGACCAGATGAAACTTACGGGAGCCAACTGTGTATATCTTGACTTGCGGGAAATACAGTGCGACCTCGAAAAGCGGTTTCCCACAATATACAATTTCTGCAAATATTACGGTGTCAACCTGAACAAGGATATGATTCCGGTAAGGCCGGCGGCGCATTATTTCATGGGCGGGGTTAAGACTGACCTCTGGGGGAGAACGAATATTGATAACCTTTATGCGTGCGGCGAGGCTGCATGTACTGGCATTCACGGGGCTAACCGCCTTGCCAGCAACTCGCTCCTGGAGGGACTTGTCTTCGGCTCGCGTACAGGCAGGAAATCTCAAGAGATGCGCGAAATGAAACTGCCGAAACTCAAGACCGAATACATCTTTCCGCAGACAACGGATATTCTTATAGACAGGGAAGACCTCAAGAGGTCAATCAGGAGCCTCATGTGGAGGAACGTGGGGATTGAGAGGTACGGGGAACTGCTGGAAAAGGCGGAAGCAAAACTGGCTGACTGGACGCGGTATGCGTTCCTGAAAGAATTTTCAGACAGGACTGGTTTTGAGACCCTCAATATGCTGATAGTTTCAACGCTTATTACCAGAGCGGCTTCCCTGCGGAAGGAGAGCAGGGGTACCCATTTCAGGAAAGACTATCCGTTGGAAGACGATAATAACTGGCGGAGACACATAACCGTTACCAAAAAAGGAGTGTGTATAGATGAAAATTGAGAGAAGAAAAGAACGCGTGAAAGATTCTAAACAACCCGTTACCGTGAGGATAAAAAATTTTAGCGAGGTGGCAAACGGATATGATGAGGAGCAAGCCGTTGAAGAGGCGTCCAGGTGTCTGCAATGCAAGAACGCTCCATGCGTGAAGGGCTGTCCGGTTGAGATAAACATCCCGGGGTTCATAAAAAAAATTACGGAAAAGAAGTTTGATGAAGCGCTGCAGGTTATTTGCAGTACGAATCTTCTTCCCGCGATATGTGGCAGGGTCTGTCCGCAGGAAACTCAGTGCGAGGTCAAGTGCGTCCTGGGTAAGAAGGGCGAGCCGGTTGCGATTGGGCGTTTGGAGCGCTGGATTG
>JAKJFI010000089.1 GCA_022704985.1 Candidatus Omnitrophota bacterium
TTACTATAATTTTGCCGGCAGGCCCTTTCTCCAGGACAATATGGTCATAATAGGCATGTGAAAACTGATCCGGCAGTCCGGTTGTGAGCGATTCAGTATCTTCTAAAACGGTCAGTATGTGTGTTTCGGAACGGTCGACACCTCTTGCAATCTCTGGAAACAATGGGTCGTCATCCCATCCGCGGTATCCCACGGTATCATGATTCAGCATCAGTCCGCCGCCAGCCCGCACGTATGTTATAAGTGCATACCGCCAGTTCTTGCCTGCGGGAATTCCTTTCATACTTCCAATAATCACAGCGTCGTATTTAAATAACTCCTTTTCGTCAATGTCCTCCAGTATAGTGACTGCCAGCGTGCCTTCTTTTTTCAGAGCATCGTACATTCCTGCCGCGCCGGCGCCATATCGAAAAATACCGATTTTTGTCTCGGAGAAACCGTTTATGCAAAATCCGGCAAGCAAAAAAATACCCGTAATAGCAATTTTTTTGATAGGCATGATAGTACCGTTTTTTTTGATTTACCAGCCGTTATGTCCGAATAAATCATTCGCATTCGTTGCACCATCGGCATACTTAATCCAGCCTACATGACCGTCATAGAAGCAAATGTTTCCGCCCATACTGTGCCGTGGCGAAAGACGTCTTCCCTGATTATTCCAGTCGCTATGCGCCGGACACTCCAGATAATAGCCTGCTTGCCCCGCTCTTGTTGGGTGTTGTGGGCCGATTTCCACGTCTCCGATTAAGAAAGTGCTGCTGGGATGTCTGAGTTTTGAAAGTTTTACCAGTTGCCCCGTTCCTCCAATCACGCCGTCAACAACGGGATTGAAAAGAGGACCGACATGTGTTGATTGTGAAGACCATGCAACGCAGACAGCATATCCGCCGCCGCTATTATCAGCATCATCTATTTTTCGGCAACTCGGACACCGCCATACTCCCTTGCTGGTTATCCCCATGGTGCCGAAATATGTATCCGGATATTGAAGATGTCCGGTATTGGAGAGAATTTTGGGATAACCGATATAGGTGGAACCGTTCTGATAAAACAGCGGAGGCAGATACTCTCCGTAATCCTGAGCGTACATAAGAAAAGCCAGCCCTATTTGTTTCAAGTTGCCTGTGCATTTTGCCTGTCGTGCCCGTTCCCTTGCCTGAGAAAGTGCCGGAAGGAGCATCGCTGCCAGTATCGCTATTATCGCTACCACAACTAATAGCTCTATCAAGGTGAACCCATGTCGGGGCCGTGATACAATTTTATGAGACATATGACACCTCCAAAGTTAAGTTACGAAAAAGAGAAGGAACTGGGAAGAGACCCACCTGGCCGTCTGTAAGGAAGTTAACAAGACGGCCAGATAGGTAAAACCAGAACCGTTGGATTGCCTTCACTTGAGCAATCTCGGCGATTGGCTCAAGCAACCCAACTTTTCTTAAGGAGAACCAACGATGAAAAACGAAAAGACTTTTATCGGAATTGACTTGCATAAAGATTCTCTTACATGGTGTGTTAGAAACAGCGACGGAGAAGAAATTGGCATTGGAAGAATCCCTACCAAATGTCGTGATAAGATTCTTCAGTTTGTTAAACAATGGCCCAAACCCGTCAGTGTAGCTTTTGAAGCAGTCGGTTTTTATCGCTGGCTGTGGCTTTTGCTGGAACCAGAGGTGGATTTTCTTTATCTGGCTGATGCCACCAGACTTCATGCCATGGCTGATAGAAATGTCAAAACCGACTTTAAGGACGCCCGTCTTATCAGTAAGGTGCTGTGGCGTGGTGAGATTCCCGTAAGTTTTGTTCTGGGAGAGCCGTTTTATTCTCTCCGTCAGCAACTCCGGCACCGCCATGACCTGGCAAGACGCGCCGCCAGAACCAAGTCCAGCATGAAACGGATTTGTCTGCGTGCCAATTTGCCGGGACCCCGGTCCCTTACCGGCGCCAGAGCCGTCGCCTACTTTGACGCCTACGGCAATCGTCTCCACACTATGGATACCCAACGGTGGCTTGACCTCACTGACCAACTGCTTCTTCTGGAAAGACAGCTGGCTCAAACCGACCGTAATCTTTCTCTTAAAATTGAATCCCTGCCCGAGATTCAACGGGATATTGACAGACTCTGTACCGCTCCGGGCGTCGGAATCTTGACTGCCGCCACTATTTTGATGGAAACCGGCGGACTGTCCCGGTTTTCCAATCCGAAACAATTGGCTTGTTACAGCGGTCTGACTACCAGAACTTTTCAGTCGGCTGATTGTGTCAGACACGGCCATATCTCCAAGGCAGGCCCTCCCAACCTGCGCTGGGTTTTGCAACAAGCAAGTTGGTGCGCTATCAGAACCAACCCGTATGTCCGTAGCGTCTTTAACAGAATCAGCAGACGGGCAGGCTCTAAAAAAGCCGCTACGGCCATTTCCAGAAAACTGCTTATCTGGACATGGACTATGCATACTAAACAAGATGTTTGGACAAAACCAATTGCTGAAGGATTGGCTCCTTCTTATCTGAAAGAGCATTCCCTGGCTGAATCTTAAGTTGTCGTTCTTGTATGATTTGTTATTTTGGTTCAACCTTGATGGTACGACGGTGGGCCGGTGACCGCGTCCTGCCTTTGAAGGACTACCCCGATGGGGTTCACCTTGATAACGTGAAGGCGGCCCGGCCACCGTGTACTCGTGCTCAGGCGGCTGTTGACCGCGAATAGATGAAGACAACCCTCGAGGTTGGTTCTTTGAGAACATCGCTTTATAAGGTTGCGCCAACTTAATATTACAATAGGAGGTTATCATGTGAGTCGCTTACTCCAAATTTATATGTTGTCAAGGGGGGGCAAACCCTTGCTGTTAGCCCGACATAGATGAAGGCATTCCTTCCGATACTTCCCTTCCTTCGTTTCTTATCCATTTCCTTTCCTCCTTTGTCTAGGTATCTATATAAACAGGGACTGAAAGAGAACATAGTTATTCAGTTGCCCTGAAAAAGTGTGATAAATCGCACCGTTACATTATCAAAATATCCTTAAGACAGTTGAAGTCATCAATGGTGCCTTGTTCCACGTCTGACGGTTCTTCGTATTCCAGACCGAGATAGCCGTCATAGACGGGAAGAAGTTTCCCGAAGATTTGCTTGTAGTCAATCACGCCTTCTTTTACCCTGCAGTACTTCGGTTTGCCGTTTTCGTACTTCACGCTCTTGAAATGGGTGAAAGCGGTAAGAGGCAAGACCTCATCAAGCGCATCCAGCGGGTCTTCCCCGAAATACAGGAAGTTGGCAGGGTCATAGTTCAGTTTCACGTTTTCCATCCCCGCCTCTTCCAGAAGTTTTCTGCATCCGGCGGCGGTTCGCATCAACCCGCCGTGATTTTCCACTACCACCGTCAGATTATGCTCATTAGACAGCCTGCCTATGTCTTTCAGCATTGACACCACCTTTTTGAAATTATCTTCCGTATCTTCCCAGTTGTCGCATACGCGCAGGTAGCTGGCGCCAAGAGAAGAAATCAGCGGCACCTCTTTCCTGTAGTTGTTCGTTACGGCAACTTCAAGGAACGCTATTCCGTTGTCTGCGGCGGTATTTCTGTGTTTTTCAATTGCACCCTTTTCCGCGGTGAAAGCAAGAGGCATTTCTGCAGAGTTCCCGAACATTGTACAGATATCGGTAATGCCGATTTTCTTCATGAACCTGCAGTACCTTTCAAAATTCCAGTACCTGAATCCCCACGGCGAAGATGTGTATTTCTTTTCCATTATCTCTCCCATTTGAATAAAATCTTTGAAATTTCGTACCTGTTGTTTTCCAGTTCTTTGTATGCCTGCGGCGCATCATCCACAAAATACTCTTTCGCATACAGGCTTTTTGCGTCAAACCTGCCTTCGGATATCATCTTCAAGATTGCCTCTTTATCCCCCGGGTTCAGGGCAATTGATGCGGAAACCTTCAGGTCGGAGCAGTTCCATCTGGCATACCTTGTGATGATGAGCGGCTGGCGGTACTGCCCCTGCAGGTGAATCCTTCCGCCGGGCCTCACATAATCAAAAACTTTATCAACCACTGCCGTATTTCCGCTGCACTCGATTAC
>JAKJFI010000090.1 GCA_022704985.1 Candidatus Omnitrophota bacterium
TATCTCCGTAGTCCTGGAGCGGAACTATTGCTATCTCGAAATCAAACCCTCTGCGGATTTGTTCAAAAGCATTCTGCTGTACCGAACCTTCCAGGACGGCAACGCGTTTTCCGGCGAGTTCAAGCAGGGAACGTATGCCGCTGCCCTTGCGCGCATATACCTGAAACCAGTCGGACAAAACCGGCTCGCTGTGAAAAGCATATACACCGGCACGTTCATTGGAATATGCAACATCCGGCATAAGGTCAATCTCGCCCTTCTGCAACCGGGTAAGCCCCTGGGTCCATGTGCCGGACACATATTCAAGCGTCCATTCCTCTTCTGCGGCAATTGCCTCTATTATGTCGATAAAAATTCCTTCCACCTCTCCCGATTCGGAGAGAGAAACCTTGGGGCTGTTATGATAAACGCCTACGCGCACCTCGCGGGCCGCCCAGGCAGTGCATACGGGGATAAGTGCAAGCGGCAGGATGACATTCAGCAGACCTTTAAGCAAAAACTTCAATATCTTCATAAGTTTAGCCTCTTTTGACATGAGCCGGTTCTGCTTTACTTTATAAAATTACCACAATTTCGCACTTTTTGTCAACTTTTTTCATGAGTTGTGTCATTTAAAGTTTAAAAGTGGACTGCTTTTTAAGGATTTAAAGTTTAAAACCGGACTGACGTTCCCTCTCCCTTGAGGGGAGAGGGTCAGGGTGAGGGTGAAAGGAATAATGGAAAAAAACAGCGGCAGTAATGTGGATACTGTGGTTAACTCTGGATTGAAAGAGTTATCCAAGCATTTGTGGATAATGTGAATAACTGGATTTGAGTTATTCAAGCGGCAGGCGGCATTATCCACAAAGCGTCAGTATCCACATTTAAGGTCTTGTGGTTTAATCTTTCCTTACTGAAAACAAGGAGGGTTAAACCATGGGAAAGCAGATACATAAGCGGTTGGCGGATGAGCAGGTAAGAGGCTTGTTGGAAAGGTATTGTTCAAGAGAAGTTGAACTGGAGTACATATTAAAGATTCTGGAGATAGGACGAAGCCGGTTTTTTGAGTTGCTCAAAAGTTACAAGGGAAACCCGTACGATTTCTCCATCGCTTACAACAGACACAAGAAGATACGGCATATTTCAGAGAAGGTAGAAAAGAATATCCTCAAGGAGTTAAAACTGGAGAAATCGTTCATAGAAGACCCGGCAATGACGGTAAGAAGTTACAATTACAGTTATATAAGGGATGTACTTCAGGATAAATATAAACAGAAGGTTTCCGTACCGACGATTATCGACAGAGCAAAGAAGAACGACTTTTATCTGCCGAAAAAGGAGCATAAAAAGCACGACAGGGAAGTGTTGACCAACTATGCCGGTGAGTTGATACAGCATGATTCCTCTCAACATAGATGGTCGCCGTATGTGGATACCAAATGGTATTTGATAACTTCCCTGGATGATTACAGCCGGAAGATGCTTTATGCTGACATGGTAGAACGGGAAACAACATGGGACCATATTGAGGCAATGGAAAGTATCTTCCTTAAATACGGACTGCCTTTGTCGTTTTACGTGGACAGCCACTCCATATTCAGGTTCGTGCAGGGCAGGGATAGTTTCTGGCGGAAACATTACAAGGTAACCGATGATGCGGATCCGCAGTGGAAACAGGTGCTCATTGAATGCGGCGTGAAAATAACCTATGCCTTGTCTCCGCAGGCAAAAGGCAAGGTAGAACGGCCGTACGGCTGGCTGCAGGACAGAATTGTGAGAACCTGTGCGAGAGAGAACATAAAAGAAATCAGAGGTGCCCGGGAAGTGTTGAGATACGAAATGGATAGATACAACAAACATCAAGTGCACAGCGCTACCAGGGAAATCCCTGATCTCAGGTTCTATAATGCCTTAAAAGCAAAGAAGACTCTGTTCAGGCCGTTTGTTCCGCCGCCACCATTTGAATCAACCAAGGATATCTTCTGTTTACGCGTGGAACGGATGATTAACTCTTACAGAAAAGTATCCCTGAATAATCTCGAATTGAAGGTCTCCGGTGCACCACTGCATTCAAGAGTGCAAATGCGCATCGTCCCAAACAAAGAAACCGGAATTGCTGAGGTGCGTTTCTGGTATAAAGATAAACTGGTCGATATTCAAAAGGTGAAAAACGAGGACTTGAATTTAGTCCGCTTTTAAACTTTAAAAAGTCCAGTTTTAAATTTTAACTAACACAGTACTTGACGGGTTTATGGAGATGGGGCTGGACTGTCTCAATCCCATAGAGCCTCCTCCAGTTGGAAGAATTACCCTTTCGGAAGCCAAGGCGTTCTGTGCGGGAAAAATGGCGCTGGACGGCGGAGTGGAAGACGGCGCCTTTGACACGCTTACGCCTGAAGCAATGGAGGCTCTTGTAACGGATGTCATAAACCAGGGCAAACCCGGAGGGGGATTCATTCTATGCCCTACGTCTTCGCCTACCACGAGGGCAAGGCTTCTGCCTCACCAGGTTGAAAACTACAGGGTTTTTGTGGAAACAGCCGTAAAAATGAGGTACTATTAAGGAATGAAGGTCTCTGTCCGGGTGACGGCGAATTCCAGAAAACCCAGGGTACTTGCAGAAAGCGACAGTGCTCTCAAGGTTTGGGTGGACGCACCGGCGCTGGACGGAAGAGCCAACAAGAGGCTGGTTGAGATTCTTTCAGACCACTACGATAGACCAAAGTCGTGTTTCAGTATCGTCAGCGGGTTAAAGCACAGGAACAAGATTGTGGAGATAAATGAGTACAAACGGTGAACTGGCGCTGGTGGAAAAGGCGAAAAGCGGGGACATCCGGGCATTTGAAGACCTGATGAAGACCACCAGCGGCAGGATATATAACCTGGGATACAGGCTGCTGCGAAACAAGGAAGATGCGGCGGACGTTATGCAGGAAACCTATATGACTGCATACGAGCACCTGCCCAGGTTCAGGGGAAACTCCTCTTTCTCAACGTGGCTGTACCGCATAGCGACGAATTTTGCGCTGATGAAGATGCGGAAGGAAAAGGGAAGGAAGGTACCGGTTTCGCGGCTGAAAGAGACTGAAGATTCAGTCCGTGAGATGGAATTTCCGGACTGGTCTGATACTCCGGTTGACCATCTCAAGAACCAGGAACTGAAGGCAGTTCTTGACAAAGAAATAAATGCCCTGCCTCCACGGTACAGGTCGGTTTTCGTTCTCCACGACATTGAGGGATTGTCCATCGCGGAGGTTGCCGAAATCCTGTCGCTTTCAGAGGCGGCGGTTAAGACCCGCTCGCACAGGAGCAGGCTGTACCTGCGGGAAAAACTGTCGGATTATTTCAGGGGCAGCGGGAAGGGCGGGTTGATACCTGCGTAAAATACGGGAAAAACTATGGACTGTGAAGAGCTTATCAGTTTGATTTCAGGGTACATGGACGACGAGATTGACGAGTTGATGAGGGATATGCTTGAAGAGCATCTGCGCGAGTGCGAAAAATGTGCGGCGCTTCTGCATACCATGGAAAAGACCGTCAGTTATTCCCGTGAAGTATACAGGCGCAGGAAGGTTCCTGAAGAGGTAATAGAAAAGGTCTACTACGAAATAAGGATACGCTACAAAAAATGAAAAAAGAGGTTATCATCATCGGTGCAGGACCTGCGGGCATGGCCGCAGGCATGTATTCTCTGCGGGCAGGAATAAAGACGACAATCATTGAGAAATTTTACCCGGGCGGCAGTATCCTCCTGACTGAAAGGATAGACAATTATCCGGGTTTTCCCGAAGGTGTTTCGGGAACCGAGTTGGCAGAGAAGATGAAGAACCAGTATATAAGGTTCGGCGGTGAGATTAGAGACGGTGAGGCCGAAGACGTTTCCTTTGAGGAATCCGGCATACGGATACGACTGAAAGACGGGAAAGAGATTACAACAACAGCCCTGATAATAGCCAGCGGTTCATCAAGGAGGAAACTCGGGGTTCCGGGTGAACAGGAGTATACCGGTAAAGGTGTCTCTTTCTGCGCCGTATGCGACGGAGCTTTCTTCAAAGATAAAAAAATAGCGGTGGTCGGCGGCGGGGATGCGGC
>JAKJFI010000091.1 GCA_022704985.1 Candidatus Omnitrophota bacterium
CTTGCGAAACCGGGCGACTTCAGTCGGCTTGAACCCAGGGGGTTCAAACCCCACCCCTCATTGAAATACAGTAGCGAGGGGGGGATTTGAACCCCCGGCGTACCGGGTATGAGCCGGCTGCTCTGCCACTGAGCTACCCCGCCAGAAAAATAAATCTAAATTGTCAAACGCTGAATTTTAAAACATAGGACTAACTATTGTACCTTTTTATCATGTAGTCTGCAAGCTTCCCGAACGCCGCGGCACGGTGGCTCAATCCGTTTTTTTCCGATTCCGTAAGTTCCGCAAATGTTTTACCCGTACCGGGAATCTCAAATACAGGGTCGTATCCGAACCCGCCGAATCCTCTCGGACATGAGGTTATTATCCCTGAAACTGCGCCCCTGAAAATCTTCTCCTCGCGCGAGCTTACAAACGCAACAACAGTTATAAATTCCGCCTTCCTGCACGCAGGGTCGGCAGAGTCAGCAAGAAGTCCAAGCAGTTTCTTGATATTCTTGCTGTCATCGCAATCCACGCCTGCGAACCGCGCTGAAAGCACACCTGGAAGACCGCCCAGTTTTTCCACGGCAAGCCCGGAATCTTCACCTGCCACGTTCTCATCACTCAGAATGCTCTTCAGATACCGTGCCTTCATCAGCGCGTTTTCCTCGAACGTGTCCCCTGTCTCCTCAGGAAAGACCACATCTTCAGGGCAAGGCAGTACCGATATCCCGGTGTTTTTCAACACCTGTCTCACTTCGCGAAGTTTGTTCTCGTTTTTAGTTGCCAAGTAAAAATTCAATTTCATCCTTTAGAACCTTTTTTTGTATTTCGACAATCCGGTCTATCCCCTTTTGTGCAAGCGTCAGAAGTTCTGTGAGCTCCCTACCCGTAAAAGGATGCCCCTCAGCTGTGCCCTGTATCTCTACAAACTCTCCCTTTCCGGTCATAACGATGTTGAAATCAAGGCTTGCGGCGGAATCCTCTGAGTAGTCAAGATCGACAACCTTGTTTCCATAAACAATACCCACGCTTATCGCGGCAAGGTAATCTCTCAGAAGCGGGAGCTTTATCAGGCGCGCCTTTTTCAGCTTTGAAAGACCCTCGACCAGCGCTATGAAACCGCCTGTAACGGCCGCGCTCCTTGTCCCGCCATCGGCCTGCAGAACGTCACAATCCACCCATATCGTTCTTTCGCCAATTTTCTTCACGTCCAGAACACCTCTCAAAGACCGGCCTATCATCCTCTGTATCTCCTGGCTTCTACCCGTGAGATTTGAGTTACGCGCGGTCCTTTCACTCGTGGACGACGGAAGAAGCGCGTACTCCGCACTCAACCATCCGCTGTCGCTTCCCTTCAGGAAAAGGGGGACCCGGTCTTCAGTGTTCACCGAACAGACCACCCGCGTGTCCCCTGTCTCTATAAGACAGGAGCCCAACGCATATTTCAGGTAATTTTTTGTAATCTTTATTTCCCTTATCTCTTCGAATGTCCTGCCGCCTCTCCTTTTAAGTTCCATGTGTTTTCTCCTCTACCCTCTTTGTCCCGAAATTTACCTGATACACCTGCACACGAGAGAAATTGATTCATCTCTTTTTCTATCACATTCCGCGTTTTCTTATGAAAAATCCTGATTTGTCACTTTTCGCTAAAAAAGAATCGGGTAGGCCATAACATAAAATGAGAAATCCTCATTGTCTGCCAACACCTTCAAGTTCAGTTCCCAGCAGTGCAGTTTCCTCCATATTTCGATACTCTTCCTTGTAAAATTGCCTTTATTGATATCATACTGCAGACCGGCGGCATACCTCCAGTTTTCATTGACGACATGAGTGAATCTGCCCGTGATGCCTGAAACGGCGCTCTCGCTGTCATATCTATTTCCTAATGAATAGCCGTACTTTCCTGTACTGTAAACCAGATCGTTTACCCCGAATGTATATTTCATATTCGTCACATCCCATTCATTTTCTCCCTCAAGGCGGAGTTGCGGCGTAATCTTCAACTCATAACCGAGGGAATTCTCTTCAAACTCCTCCCTGTCGATGGAATAGATGTTTTCCATCGATATCCTGCCAAGATAACCTTCGCTTCCTGTAAAAGCCCAGTCTGTACGCAGATTGAGAAACTTCCCGTCGTTCAATCTCTCGAACATGTCAAAGGGCTCAAGCTCCCCGGGTTCACAGTCCAGCCTTCGGTAGAAGAACGCCACGGAGGGAGAAAAATATTCCGTGTACTCACCGCGGCTCTTTTTCAAGGTTGCGGACACCTTCGCACCTGATTCTCCCAACAGGTTAAACCTGCCTTCATGTTCCCGGGAATGATAACTTATTCCTCCAATGGAAACATACGGGACCAGAGTCATATACTTCGTATCTTTCCTGCCTTTCAGAGTAACGATATCCATAATCCTTATATTATCTTCGCCTTCCCTGTGAAAATTGGTCAGGCGCAGGTCGTTCTCCATGTATAATTGTTTATTCCCGATTCTGAAAGGCGGCGAATAAAACCGCAGTTCTGGAAGTTTCTCGACTTTCAGGAAACTATCCCCGGCAGAATGTCTGAAACCTACATTCAGAAAACCCGCGTCGAAGTTATGAGTGTACGAGAAATAATTGTACGTCTTTGATTTTGCCATGAACTCTTCATGAAAAAAATCCTTGAAAAACTCATTGTCGCACATCCAGCGCCAGTCGAATATTATCCTGCCCGGTCCCATAGGCGAATCATAACTCCTCGCAAATTCGAACAGACCACCCGGTTCAAGCCAGTCCTTATCCCATCTCCTGTACGCGAACGCAGTTCCGCTGAATCCTATCTCTCGGGAAAGAGTCTCCATCCCGAACCCTATCCCCTTGGTGCCTATTGAGATTCTTTCCTTTAGCAAAGTATCGTTAGTCTTCCTCAATCTGTGAGTAAAGATAATATCTGCCGTTTCTCCGATGCGGGAACTGTACC
The DNA here is from genome assembly GCA_022704985.1 of Candidatus Omnitrophota bacterium. The sequence goes on from JAKJFI010000091.1 coordinate 2,942, forward strand.
CCTGATTTAAGGTTATAGGAGCTTCCTTTGTCCTCGCGTCAATCGTATATCTCGGAAAATAGAAAACGTTGAATTTTTTGCCAAAAGTTAAACGCATCCTTTCCGCTCTGATATAGTCATCCCTGACGTACTCCATCCTCTCCGCCGATATCCTGAAATGCGGATGTTCGCGGTCGCACGTAGTTATGTAACCCCGGTCAAGAATAACCCGTTTCCCCTCTCTATGAACCTTTTCAGCCCTTCCGTGCAAGGGAGGCATTGAAAAAGACGGGTCTGAAAGCACGCCTTTTTCCTCCCCGGTATAATAAAGCAGTTGCTCCGCTTTGAATATACCCTCCGGAGATTCAACCGTTATGGGACCTATAGCAGTAATCTCTCCTGTAACTCTGTTAAAACCAGCCTTTTCGCACAACATTGTTGTGTCGCCAAAAATTATTTTCACGCCGCCATGCAAGGTTATCTCTCCAGGTTCGCCTGTGTCTGTAAAGCTTATTGTTGAGCTATCGGAGGTGTAATAGATAGGCATATCTCCGCTGAATAATGCGGACTGCAGAAACAATGCGGCAAAAAAAACAGACACCTTGAGTTTTATAGGCATATTCTTTCGGCGCTCCGGAAAAACTGAACGACTACGGGCGCAATGGCCTTAAACCTCGGTTACGTTATATCCGAGATATGTCTCAAAGGCCTCCGCAACAGGTTCAAGCACATGACCGGAAACAACGCTGGTATGATGCCGGTGTCCCATGTACCCTATCGTTTGCAGCGCATCCTGCAGGTCAGGAATCTCCGCGACTCCGGCGCAACCGAAATAGTCGTCAGGTATGGGGTCGTCAGTGAATCTTCCCTCTCCAAGATAGAACTCTAATTCCCCGTTCAAGGTAAGCATACTGCCGAACGTAAAGGGACCCTGCACTATCCGCCCGTTATTGCAGCCGAACGCGCATCCCTTGCCTACGGAATTCGCCAATAAAGCGTGGTCCGTTATCTTACCCTTGCAGGTCATCAGTTTCTGTGGAACGGGGCCGCAGTGGAAAAGAATACACTTATTTTCTTCATCAGCATAGTTATTGT
>JAKJFI010000092.1 GCA_022704985.1 Candidatus Omnitrophota bacterium
TGACGGGGATATAAAAGTTACAGGCGTGTCCGGAATCAAGGAGGCGCAGGAAGGTCAGCTTACCTTTATCGCCAATAACAAGTACAGGCCTCTTCTTAAGTCAACGAAAGCTTCAGCTGTTATAGTTCCCTCGGATATTAACAATACGGTCAGCGCAGCTCTCATCCAGGTGGAAAATCCATCGCTCGCTTTTGCAAAAATAATGTCTATTGTGGGTCCGGAGCCCGTGACGTTTCCTTCCGGCATTGATTCAACTGCGGTGATAGGAAAAAACGTTGTCATAGGGGAGAATGTTTCAATCCAGCCTTATGCGGTTATAGAGGACAACGTGCAGATAGGCGCCGGCTCCAAAATCGGCTCCTGCGTATATATAGGTCATTATACAAAAATAGGCAAAGACTCGCTGATATACCCGCATGTCATAATAAGGGAGAGGGTTGTAGCCGGGGACAGGGTGATAATTCATCCCGGCACAGTGATAGGGGGAGACGGATTTGGATTTGCCACGGTAAAGGGCGTTCATCATAAAATTCCCCAGATAGGAACGGTAGAGATAGGCGATGACGTGGAAATAGGCTCTAATGTCACAATAGACAGAGCAAGGTTTGATACGACGTACATAGGCAATGGCGTCAAGATAGACAACCTGGTTCAGATTGCACATAACGTTTCCATAGGAGAAAATACAATAATCGTTGCGCAGGTAGGCATATCTGGAAGCACCGTTGTGGGCAGGAACGTCATAATAGCCGGTCAGGTGGGTATGACCGGTCATATAACCGTTGGCGACAACGCCATTATCGGCGGCAAGGCGGGGGTTACCAAGGATATACCGCCGAATACTCACGTTACCGGTTTTCCTGCACGCGAAAAGTGGGAAGACTTGAGGTTGCAGGCTTATTCAAGAAGACAGCCGGAACTCATCGACAAGATAAAGAAACTGGAAGACAAAATTGACGCATTGGAAAGAAAAATCAAGGAGATGTATGGAGAAGAGGACTCAGAAAACAATCGATAAGAACGTTTCAATTGAAGGCGTAGGGCTTCATACGGGGCAGAAGAGCAAGCTTACATTCAAGAGCTCTCCTGCAAATACGGGCATTATTTTAATAAGGAAGGACATCAAGGACGCCCAGCCCATAAAGCCGGAGATAGACAATCTCCTCGATACTGTAAGGTTTCCGCGTCGCACATCCATAGGAAACGAACATTTTCAGATACATACCGTAGAACACCTTCTTTCCGCGCTCTATTCAATGGGGATTGACAATGTTTTCGTTGAGATTGAGGGTAGCGAATGTCCAGGATTGGACGGTAGCGCAAGACCCTTTGTGGACCTCTTCAGGAAGGCGGGGATAAAAGAACTGAACAGCGAAAAGGAAATTTTTGCGGTCAAGGAGCCCATATACGTTTCGGATAACGGTGCTCACATAATTGCGCTGCCCAGCGATGAGCTCAAGATATCTTATATGCTTGATTACCCGGATACCATTCTGAATTCGCAGTATGCGTCGTTTTCGATAACGCCGGAGATTTACGAGAAGGACATTGCGCCGGCGAGGACTTTCTGTCTGCGCGAGGAAGTGGAGTCCTTGAAGAAGCTCGGGCTGGGGAAGGGTTCCGATTACAAGAATACCCTGGTGATTGACGGCAAGAACGGAGTTATAGACAACGAGTTCCGGTTCAAGGATGAGCCTGTCAGACACAAGATAAGCGACCTGATAGGCGACCTCGCTCTCTTCGGAAATTACGTCGCCGCGCATATCATAGGCATAAAGAGCGGACACGCCATAAATACCAAGCTCATAAGAAGAATGAAGGAACTCTACAACAAAGAAAGGGTCAGCGGCATAGGGATGCCTTCCCCGTCTTTTGACTCTTATGGCACGCTCTACACAGAGGAGATTTCAAAGATAATACCGCACAGGTTTCCATTTCTTTTCGTGGACAGAATCGTAGAATTGAGCGAGAACAAAGCTATCGGGATAAAGGACGTGACCATAAACGAATGGTTTTTTCCGGGGCACTTTCCAGGCAGACCTGTGATGCCCGGCGTCATAATCGTTGAAGCGATGGCGCAGGTTGGCGGCGTCCTGATGCTCAGCAAGGAAGAAAACAGGGGAAAACTTGCCTATTTCATGAGCATAGATAACGTAAAATTCAGGAGGGCCGTTAGACCTGGATGCCAGCTGATACTGCAGGTTGAAGTCTTAAAAATGAAAAGCCGGGTAGGGCGCATACAGGGCAAGGCTTTTGTTGATGGCAAGATTGTGGCTGAAGCGGTCTTTATGTCCACGATAGTCGATAGTTAACATGATACATCCTACGGCAGTTATCTCACCCAAAGCCCGCATAGATGAAAACGTCGAGATAGGACCCTACTCGATTATCGAAGAGAACGTGACTATCCACAAGGGCTGCAAGATAGGTCCGCATGTCCATATCCAGGGATATACCGAACTCGGGGCGGGTTCTTCGGTTTTTACCAGCGCGGCAATAGGCAGCAGGCCCCAGGACCTCAAATACAAGGGAGAGAAAACATTCCTGAATATCGGCGAGAACAATACTATAAGGGAATTCGTTACAATAAATCCCGGGACTTCTGAAGGTACCGCTACCACAGTCGGCAACAACAACCTGCTGATGGCATATGTTCACATCGGGCATAATTGTGTAATAGGCAGCAACGTCATAATAGCAAATGCGGGAACGCTGGCGGGGCACGTTACGATTGAGGATTATGCCAATATCGGAGGCCTTGTAGGCATACACCAGTTCTGCAGGGTTGGCAGGCATGCGATAATCGGAGGCTGTTCGAAAATCGTCAAGGACATAGTGCCATACGTCACGGCGGATGGTAACCCGGCGGTGCCGCGCGGCATCAATAAGATAGGGCTCAAGAGGAGGAATTTTCCGGCGGAGAAAATCTCCTTCATAGAAGATATTTACAAGAAGCTGTTCCGTTCGGGGCTGAATATCTCCGATGCCGTGGCCGCAATTGAAAAGATGGGAGAATCGGAAGAGAGCCTTTTCCTGATAGACTTTATAAGGAAATCCGAGCGCGGTATCTCCCGGCGATAATAATAAATTCTAAGCGCGAAACGCTACATTCTAAATAAGTTATATATAATCTGAATTATAAATTCCAAATAAAGACAGGTGTGAATATTGGAGCATTAAAAAGAGGGATGTATCAATAATAACATCTTAACGTGAAGAAGGAATTCAACGTGAAAAAAATAGGCGTTTTCGTAAGCGATGACGGGTTGTCGGAATATGTCTGCAGGAAGCTTGCCCGAACAGCAGAGACGTTTCTTTTTTCCTTTTCTCCTGTTGGTTTTGCGCAGAGCGCGGTATTCCCGCCAGGCGATATAAACGCACTCCTGTTTTTTCTCAAAAAGCAGAATATCTCCGAACTTGTGTTCATAGGCAGAATCCCTCCGCATACAGCATTTGCCGGAAACCTGCATTCTTCGGGCAGAGAATTGCTGGATAGAATGGGACTGTTGCAGGGAGAGAAGATTCTGGGCAACCTGGTCTCGTTACTTGCGAAGGAAAACATCACGGTTAGCTCCCTTGCGGAAGTGCTTGCGGAGGAGTTGGCGGAGGAGAAGACATATACGGTTTCTCGGCCAGGAGAACGTGAACTGTGCGACGTTAAAACGGGAGCCGCCCTGCTCAAAGACATGATGAAATACAGGACGGGACAGTCTGCCGCGGTAAAAAACGGAATGGTTATTGCTGTTGAGGGCATTGAGGGAACCGATGGGATGATAAAAAGAGTCGGCGCATACCCCGACTGTGACGGTTTTGTGTTGGTGAAGATAGCCGGCGAGAATAAGGATGAACGTTTTGATATGCCGGTGGTGGGGCCTGAAACTATAAAGAACATGAAGGAAGCCGGGGGCAGTGTGATTGCGGTTGAGGCAGGCAAGACCGTTATCTTCGACGAAAAAAAAACCATCTCTTTGTGCAA
>JAKJFI010000093.1 GCA_022704985.1 Candidatus Omnitrophota bacterium
CCGCCCGGCTTGAGGATGCTTACGCACTCTCTCACATGCTTCTTTACTTCTTCCGGAGTTGCAAAGGGCAATACTTTCTGCGTATCGCAGCCGCCTCCCCAGAAGGTCAGGTCTTTCCCGAATTCCTTCTTCAGCCGCGGCAGTTCCATATTCCTGCAGGAGAACTGCACCGGATGAAGTATATCCACGCCTATCTCAATCAGGTCGGGTATGATGTCGTAGATTGACCCGTCGCTGTGCAGGAACAGGTACTTGCCGGACAATTTCTTGATATGCCGGTATATCTTTGCCTGGTACGGCTTGACCATCTCCCTGTAAATTCCGGGTGAGACCATAGTGCTGTCCTGCATGCCAAGGTCGTCATTGACATTGATGATGTCAACATGCCTGCCTATTGCGGGGAAATACCTGTTGAAACGTTCTATATATGTATTTGACAGGTTGTCCATTATACATTCAGCGAGATTCTTGTTTATCATAAGGTCCACAAGAAACTGTTCAAATCCCCGCAACAACTGTCCTGCGGCAAAGATGTGGATAGCGAATGCCCATCAGGGCATAGTCGGTCTTCTGCCTCAAGTTCTGCGCGCGCTTGCCTGTTTCCACAAACGGCTCGTCCCAGAAGTCCGGAAGGTCAAAATTCTTTATGCAGTCAATGTTCTTCTCAATGTCCGCTACAGATTCACATTTCGCAAGCGGCGGCTCTCCCTGCTCAAAGTAAAATCCATTCTTTGGCATACGCGCCGATACGGAACCGTCTTTGCCGTAAACAACCTGTGAACCGTCAGGCAGTTCCACAGGACTCCATTTTTCAGGAATCTCGCACGGCGAACCGTCAGGCAGTTTCCATGGCTTCCAGTTCCTGGGCAGGAAAGGAACCGCCATAACGTCCGCTCCTACGGCTTCCAGCACCTCAGGCTCAACAATGACGACCTGCTGGTATGGCTCAAAAACACGCGTGTTTCCGCTTTTGATGCCGAGATATTTTTTCAGCCTGTTGTATGCCATCCCTGTGATTCCGGTTGAATCCATCGCTCCAAGGTCAACCGGCACTCGGTCAGGCTCACTGTGCTTCAAAGACGTTAAGACTCTTTCTCTTCGTGTCATTTTACCTTTCATTAACAGAATGCGTCAGGGAAGTATTTAATGATATCGGAGGCGATAAGGGCTGTTTCTCCAAGTTCTTTTGCGGCAAGGTCTCCGGCGAGCCCGTGAACGTATGCGGCATATTCTGCGGCTTCAAACGCTCCGTACCCCTGCGCAACGAAACTTCCCAGCATACCCGCGAGAACATCCCCGCTTCCGGCGGTTGCCATCCCGGGATTACCCGTAAGGTTGACGGAAATGTTTTTCCCGTCCGTAACAACCGTATGATAGCCCTTAAGGATAAGTATCACCCCGTATTTGTCCGCAAACTCCCTCGCTGTTTCTTCGCGACTTCCCTGTATCTCCTTTACGGTCAAGCCTGTGAGACAGCTCATTTCTCCGGGGTGCGGGGTGAGAATGACTGCCGTGTTTTTTTTAAGAAGCGACTTGTCAGAAGCGACTGTTTTTATTGCATCCGCGTCAATGACCAGCGGTTTATCTGTCTTTGCCACAACCTGTTTTACAAATTTGGCGGTCTCTTCGTTGCTGCAGGATATTCCCGGCCCGATTACGACTGCGTCCGCCCGGTCTCTTATGAATCCAAGTGCAGGCGGAACCGCTTTGACCGAGAAAGTCCTTTCAGGGGTGTCGGCAAGGGGCAGGCTCATTACTTCGGTCAGTTTTATCTCAATGATGTCATTTAGGCTTTCGGGAATGCCGATGGTTGCCAGCCCGCATCCGCTCCGCATAGCCGCATCGCCGGCGAGGCAAACCGCGCCGGTAAGTCCCGGACTGCCGCCGAGAATAAAAAGGTGTCCGTAACTTCCCTTGTGGGTATCTTTGGGTCTTGTTTTAATCATTAGAGAAACAACCGCCTCATTTTTCTCCTTTGCTCCAGGGAGAGATGTCAGGATGAGGGGCATTGTCATTATATAGGATGCATACGGCAATCGCTGTATCTTTCGTGTGCGATATTGAAACGGACGTCTTGAAGTCGTGGATTTTTGTGCAAAGGGGTGTATCAAGAACCTTCACGAAAGGCCTGCCGGAGAGAGACTTGCCTATCTCAACTTTTTTGTAATGCTCGCAGGAGCAGGATAGACCCGCATTCCTTAAAAAAGCGGTTTTTGCGGCGAGTTTTCCGGCAAGGGTAATGCTGTTGCTTTCGGACAACTCTTCGGGAGTAAACAGTCCATTCAGCCGTCCGGGTGCAAGACTTTCTATTTCGTCAAGTTTCTTTATTTCAATGGAGAGTTTTATCATTTGGAGATTGGCGTAACATTCACCACTTTTCTCCCATCCCTTTCAATAAAATCAACCATTCCGTCAATCAGGCTGAAAACAGTAAAATCCTTGCCCATGCCGGCGCCCCTGCCCGGCTTTATCCTGCTTCCCCTCTGGCGGACTATAATACTGCCGGCTGTTACCGTCTGCCCGCTGAAAACCTTCGTTTCCAGATACTTGGGATTTGAATCCCTTCCATTTCCTTGTTTTTTTCTGCCCATAGTTCGTAGATTATAACTGAAAAAATGTTTTCTGTCAACGTTTCGCGCGCCCGGTCTCATTGCAAATAGTTGATTTATGGCGGGATAGAAGTAAAATATAGCGGATGAAAAGATACGCGCTCAAACGACTCCTGCAGTTTATTCCCTTGCTTATAGGCATGACGTTCATATCCTTTCTGATAATACAGATGGCGCCCGGAGACTACTTCACTCAACTGAAGATGAACCCGGAGATATCCCCGCAGACGATAGAGGATATGAGGAACAGGTTCGGACTGGATAAGCCGGTTATCGTCCAGTATTTCTACTGGCTCGGAAATATATTGCGGCTTAACATGGGCGAATCCTTTTCCTATCATGTGCCGGTGTCATTCCTGATAGGACAGAAACTCAAGAATACCCTTGCCCTTTCTCTTTTTTCCATATTTTTTACATGGCTTATCGCTATCCCCCTGGGCGTCTATGCCGCCATAAAAGAGGGAAAGTGGCAGGAGAAGGCGCTCTCATTTCTTGCCTACATAGGTATATCCATTCCCTCGTTTCTCATAGCGATGCTGATGGTTTTTTTCGCTGCAAGAACTATGGCTCTTCCGGTGGGCGGAACTACCAGCGTTTTTTACCTGCAGGCAACCGGCTGGGAAAAGTTTGCTGATTATATGAGACACCTGCTTCTTCCCGGGACAGCGCTCACGCTTTCAGGCATAGGCGGGCTCTACCGCCTGATGAAGAATAATTTCCTCGATGCGTTCGGCAGTCCCTATGTAATAACCGCCTATGCGAAGGGGTTGAGCAATTCGAGGATATATTTCAGGCACGCGTTGAGAAACGCCATCAACCCCATGATAACCATATTCGGGTACACTCTTTCTTCGGTATTGAGCGGAGCGGCGCTCGTTGAGATAGTTACCAACTGGCCCGGAATGGGACGGCTGATACTTGACGCGGTGCTCTCCCAGGACCTGTATCTTGTGATGGCATCTCTTTTGATAGGAGGGGTTTTGCTTATACTGGGCAACCTTGTTGCGGATATTCTCATTGCGGCGGCTGATCCGAGGGTAAGACTACGATGAAAAGTTTCATTGCAAGATTAAAACGGACGAACAGTCTCTCTTTATATTCCCTGTGGTTGCTTGTTGTTCTTTATTCCCTTGCGGTGCTGGCCGATTTTATTTCGCCGTATCCTTACGACCTGCAAAACAGGGAATACGCCCTCTCACCTCCGACCGTGCCGCATATCGCACGAAACGGCGGGGTCCTTCCCCGTCCGGTTGTTTACGGGATAAAGGCAGTCAATCCCGCATTCAAGGAATACTCGCTGGACTCTTCAAAAAAATACAACATTCGGTTGTTTGTGAAGGGACCGGAAAGAAAAATCTTCGG
>JAKJFI010000094.1 GCA_022704985.1 Candidatus Omnitrophota bacterium
GACTCTTTTGCAGGCGGTACATATCCCGGACCGCCATATTTTATCAGCGATTTTCTTAATCTTTCCTGAAAATCAGCGCGTCTTCCCGTCCTCAAACCGGTTACGGTATCCGCAGGCAGGTTTAATATCCCTGACCAGAAATCATCCACTTTACCGCCCATAACTTCCTCTGATTTCTTCTGATACGCTTCTATGATGTGCCTTTCGGTAGGATTGCCTGAGGGTGTAAGGGGAAGCGCGTCTTCCGTATAGTCCACCCGCGCATCGCCAAGACAGGCGTTGAGCTTCTCTATAACCTGCTTGTTCCTGCGCTGGGACGTCTCGAGCATCCCTGCGAAAAACCTGCCCGCATCAGAATCTTTATCCGGCATTTTCTTAAACCCTTTTCCGCACAGATAATATATTCCGGGCTCATTTGGAGAATTTATCACCGTATCCTTCATCTCCCTGATGAATACGCGGGATTCAAAGCCGCCTGTTACCCGCATGCCCAACAACTTTCCGGCAAGGAGCGTCTCCTCAAGTCCGGCAAGGGTATCGAAATCGACGGTTCCTGTATATTCCAGACCTGTCCGCCATCCCTCAAAAACCACCCGCGCCGGCGACCAGTTGTTGTAATTGTACGAATGAAACGTGTGGAGGTGCAGGTTAATCCAGGGTTTCAGAATGTCCGCTTTCCCGACCTTTCCCGCCTTTGCCATATCCGCAACTTCCGAAAGCGCGCGCTCTCTTATCCCCCTGTCAAAATCCGACAACTCCTGTAACAACCGGGTTATCCGTTCATTGCGCATTATTTTTCCTTACCCCTCTTTCTCTCTGCCTCGGATTAGAAATTCATTCAATTACTTTGCCTTTCTCCTGCGTATGCCTATAGACTCTCCGTGTCCGGGAAGCCCCTCTATTGCCGGCAACACTTCCATTGTCTCTCCGTGCTTCCTATAGAACCCCGCATCCGCTTCAACGACCGCGCAGTTGCGCAGGAAGGTGTAAACAGAGACCCCGGAGGCAAAGCGCGCAGTCCTTCCGGTAGGCAGTACGTGGCTGGGCCCCGCGAAATAATCCCCCAGCACCGCGGGCGACCAGTTCCCGATAAATATCGCGCCTGCAACCGCGTCTTTCACAATTGACCGCGGATTTCTGCACATGAGCTGGAGATGTTCAGGCGCTATAAGGTTTATCACCTTTACCGCTTCGTCTTTATCCTTAACCTTCAGCCAGTACCCTCCCTTTATCCTGCGACTTAATGCCCTGCCGGTTTTTTCACAGGTTGTCACCAGAACGCCCAGTCCTCCCGCATGTTCAATCTGCGCATCCATGTCAGCCGCTATAAAATCCGGGTCTGCGGAATCGTCGGCAAAAATCACCAGTTCACTCGGGCCCGCAGGAAGGTCTATGCCCACCTTTCCGTAAAGCAGGCGTTTTGCGGTATCAACGTACCTGTTGCCCGGCCCCGCTATGACGTCAACCGCGGGAACGGTTCTCGTTCCGCAAGCAAAGGCGGCCACCGCCTGCGCTCCTCCGACCGCAAAAACATCCTTTACGCCAAGATGCCAGAGCGCCCCGAGAATCAGCGGGTTCACCTTCCCATTGCATGAAGGCGGGCTTGCCGCATATATCTTCTTAACGCCTGCCGCCTGCGCCGGTATCACCGTCATCAGGACGCTCGAGATAAGCGGCGCCTGTCCCGCGGGTATATACACGCCGACCTTATCCACGGAACAAAAGATGCACTCGGAAGACAGCCCCTTTTCCCTGACGGCAAATTGCCTCGGCATCTGCGCGGCATGGTATTTTCTCAATCGCTGGGCCGTACGGACAACAGCGGAAAGCGCTTTTCTGTCAATCCTTTTCCCGGATGCGGCTAAATCCTTGCCTGAAACCTTTATATTTTTGAGTTTTACGCCATCAAACCTTTCCGTGAATTTTTTCAACGCCGCATCGCCGTTTTTCCTGACTTCTTCAATAATGGACACAACCTTCTTTTCCGTTTCCCTTTCCTCTCCCGCTTCCAGAATCTTCTTCAGTCTCTCAATACTTACCTTTTTCACCTGCTCCCCTTCTCGCCCCTCACTTAAATCCGCTCTCCTTTGGAGAGGGAAGGGTGAGGGAGATTTCACATTACCTGAGTTCTTCTATCGCTTCGCGGTAATTCCCTTTCTTCCCGAAGATAAACGAACCCGCAATAACTATGTCCGCTCCCGCATTCTTCACCATCTTCGCGGTCTCGCAGTTTATCCCGCCGTCCACGGATATATCAAACTTCAGGTTGTTCTTTTCCCTGATTCCGGCTATTGTCTCAATTTTGGGCACCGCGCTGTGTATGAAAGACTGCCCGCCAAATCCGGGATTCACGGTCATCACCAGCGCCTGCTCCGCGATTTCGAGGAACGGAAAAATCTTTTCTGTCGCTGTCGGCGGGTTTATCACCACGCAAACCCGCTTTCCAGCTTTCTGTATTTCTGCAATTAAAGCTTTATGGTCAACGCCGCACTCCACGTGTATCCCTATGACGTCAGCCCCCGCATCCGCAAAGTTTTTCCAGTATTTTTCCGGCTGTGAAATCATCAGGTGCGCCTCAAACGGCAGGCGCGAACACCCTCTTATGGCTCCAAGCACCATGGGACCGAAGGTAATGTTGGGGACGAAGCGCCCATCCATGACGTCAAAGTGTATATAATCCGCTCCGGCTTCGGTAACCGCGGCAACCTCCTCGCCAAGACGGCTGAAATCGGCGGACAGAAGAGATGGCGACACCTTCATCTTTTTTTCCATCGTTACAGTATATCAGCAACCCGGTCCTTTTTCAACACGAAAACCGTTCTGTCGAGAGGCAGGCGACGAGAGAAGAGGGAGGGGAGCCGAAGCGGTCTTCCAGCTCTTCGAGGAGAAGCGTTGCTTCCTTCTTTGTCCTGACCGCAGCCAGTTTTTTGTAAACATAGAGGCGCAGGGACGGGTTTTGTATGTAGTCCGGCGGTATCTCCGCGCTCACGGCAGGCACGCCAGAAACCTCCGGCTTGCCGCCCTTTAACTCTCCCACCACCTCTTTCCAGAACTGGACATAAAGATTGAATCCAACCTGTTCTATGAATCCGTGCTGCTGCCTGCCCAGGATGTTGCCGGCGCCGCGTATCTCAAGGTCTTTGAGCGCAACCATGTAACCGCTGCCCGGCTTGTTCAGCTCCTGAAGGGCGGCAAGGCGTTCCTTCGCGGTCCCTGTCAGAGATACGTGACCGGGGATGAGAAAATAGGCGTACGCTCTCCACTTGTACCGGCCTACCCTGCCCCGAAGCTGGTACAGGTCTGCCAGCCCGAACCTGTGCGCGTTATCCACTATGAGCGTATTCGCCCTGGGGATGTCTATCCCGTTTTCAACTATCGTGGTAGCGACGAGAACGTCTATCTCGCCGTCCGCAAACCTCTTCATTATCGAGGCAAGCTGTTCCGGGGACATCCTTCCATGAGCCGCTTCTATCCGCGCAAAGGGAAGCATCTGCTGAAGGCGCTCCCTTACGCGGTCAATGTCGTATATGAAGTTGTGCAGGTAGAAAACCTGCCCCTTGCGCTCCAGCTCTCTTAAAACCGCTTCCCTTACCAGCTGGTCGCTGTACCTGCCCGCATAGGTCACCACGGACATCCGTCCCCGGGGCGGGGTTTCTATTACGCTTATGTCCCGCAGGCCGGACATCGCCATGTACAGGGTCCTTGGTATCGGCGTGGCTGTAAGCGTCAGAGCGTCTATTCTGCTGAACCTCTTTTTTAGTTTCTCCTTGTGGGCAACCCCGAACCTTTGCTCCTCGTCGACTATCAACAATCCGGGGTTTTTAAACTTCACGTCGTCCTGAATCAGGCGGTGCGTGCCTATGGCAATGTCAACCTTTCCTTCCCGCAG
>JAKJFI010000003.1 GCA_022704985.1 Candidatus Omnitrophota bacterium
AAACCCCGCAATCTTCCTTGCGTTCTCCCCGTCTATCCTCTCCTTCTCCAAACGAAGTCTATCACCGTATTCCCTCTCTATTGCCTTCTTCTCCAACGCGAATAGTTCAAGGCATTCATTTTCCGCTTTTTCTATTATCTCCTGCGCCTTTTCTTCCGCGTCCTCAACAACCTTTTTTATAAGTTTCTCTATCATTTTATAGTTTTACCGCAAACAAAAGGAATATGGATACCACAAGAGCCAGAACCGCGTATGTCTCCACCATAGCCCCGTAGACCAGCGCCTTCATGCTGGCTTCAGGGTGTTTTGACGCAACGGCAATGCCTGCCGCACAGACCTTGCCCTGATGTATAGCCGAAAAGAGCCCTGATACCGCTATGGGAAGGCATGCGATGAGAATCTGCAACCCCTGGGAAGCAGTCACGGTCACCGCCTGTCCCCCCAGAATCCCAACCTTCATAAGTACCATGAACCCGGTTAAAAAGCCGTATATGCCCTGGGTTCCCGGCAGTGCAACCAGCAACAGCATGATACCGAATTTGTCCGGCTCTTCCGATAAAACTCCGTTAGCGGCGCTTCCGGCATAACCGATACCTATGCTTGAGCCGGTGCCGGCCAGAAATACCGCGAGAGCGGCGCCTGCCAGAGCGTAAATCATTCCCATGTCCATTTTTATTTCTCCTTGCCCCGCACAGAAGTTTTACCACTGCAAGCCGTTTTTTTCGTTACTCGCAATGACAATATTGTGAGGGGTTCCTGATTTTTATCCTTCCTTCAACTTCCTTATTAACGCGGGTACGATTTCGAACACATCGCCGACCAGTCCCAGGTTTGCAACCTTGAATATGGGCGCATCCGGGTCCTTATTTATAGCGATGATATAATCAGAAGTCTGCATCCCCGCCAGATGCTGTATGGCGCCAGAAATACCGCAGGCCACATATATCTTCGGCTTGACGGTCTTGCCTGTCTGCCCTACCTGGTGCGGATACGGTATCCATCCGGAGTCTACCGCAGCCCTCGACGCTCCCACGGCGCCGCCCAGAAGATCCGCAAGCTCCTTTATCATCGCAAAGTTTTTAGGGTCATTTATCCCTCTGCCTCCCGATACTATTACCTCCGCCTCCTGAAGGTCAACGGTATTCTCTACCTTCTCCTGCCCCAATATCTGCACCTTGTTGGTAAAACCTTCCTTTACGAAGGAGTCTTCTATAATTTCCGGGTCGCCCCTTCCTTCAATGACCGGCGCCTCGTCAAATATCTTTGGCCTTATGGTCGCCATCTGGGGTCTGTGGTTCTTGCAGACAATCCTTGCCATGAGGTTGCCCCCGAAAGTAGGTCTGGTCTGCAGAAGCAGTTTCGTTTCAGGGTCAATATCAATGCCGGTGCAGTCTGCGGTGAGTCCGGTCCTGACCTTCGCCGCAACCGACGGGACAAACGCGCGCCCCATCATCGTTGCTCCCGCAAGGAATATGTTCGGCATGTACCTGGTTATCAACTGCGTCAGCGCCATTGAAAAGGGCTCCTCCTGAAAGTGTTCAAGAACAGGATCATCCACCGCGTAAACCCTGTCTGCTCCGCGCCTGCCAAGCTCTCCGGCAAATCTCCTAACGTTGCTTCCTATCAACACCCCCGCAACCTCCTCCCCGAGGGTCTTTTTCAGTTTCAGCGCGGCGTTGAGCATCTCCAGGGCAACCGGAGAAAGCCGTCCCTCCCTGATTTCCGCGAAGAACCATATGCCTTTATAATGGCTCAGGTCTGTCTTGAACGCTGGCTTTTCCTCTTTCTCCAGCACGCCTTCCGGACACACCTTCACGCATAGCCCACAGAGCGTGCAGTTCTCATTGATATGAAGTTTCCCGTCTTTTATTTCTATCGCCGCAAAGGGACATTCATCAACACACTGTTTGCAGAGCGTACACTTGTCGTGAGAAATTTTAATCATCGCCATTTTACACAACCCCCAGGTTTTTAAATTCTTTTACCAGTTCATCCGCAAGCGCTTCGGGCTCACCCTCCACCTTTCTGCCTTCTTTCTGCATCTGGGCAGTCCACACGTCAACTACCCTGGTAGGGGAACCTTCCTGCCCGAAATAGCAGACCTCTCCCTCCACGTTACAGCACTTCCAGAAGTTAATCTGCGCCTTCTTCGCTTTCATCATCCCTTTCAACGACGGGATCCTCGGCTGGTTTATCTCCTTGATAACCGTTATGAGTGCCGGCAGTTGAATCTTCAGGTCTTCGTAGCGGTCTTCCATCAGGCGGGTGCATTCCATGTTGCCTGCGGCAACATCTTTTATCTTGCTGACGTAGGTGACGTAAGGGATTGAAAGATAGTTGGCAATCTCGGCGCCCACCTGACCGGTACTGCCATCAAGCGTTTCCCTGCCGCACAGGATAATGTCAAACTCCCCCAGCTTCCTTATGCCGCAACTCAAGGTATAAGATGTTGCGAGGGTATCGCTTCCGGCAAACTGGAAGTCGCTTAAGAGCACCGCCTCGTCAACCCCCATCGCAACAGCGTCCCTCAACGCCTTTTCCGCCTGCGGGGGGCCCATTGTTACCGCCGTAACCGTTCCCCCAAACCGTTCCTTAAGCCGCACAGCCTCTTCTATCGCATAGTTGTCATACGGATTGATTATACTCTCCACCCCTTCCCTGACAATCCTATTGGTCTCCGGGTCTATCTTGACTTCCAACGTATCCGGAACCTGTTTTACGCATACGATAATTTTCATGTGAATTCTCCCTTGCTCCGAACTCTTCCCGCAACTCTTGCATTTTGAGGAGTCCGTGGTTGTAAAATCATAATTATATCACACTACCCACTATTTTACAGTTTCTGTTGTCCAGACGCCGCGGTTCTCCGACCACTGCAGAACTGCCATCTTTCCGTTAATATCAAACCTCTCTGGCCGTTTCGCGCTATATACGGTAACCGCATCCACCTTCAGAGCTCGCGGGAGAGTTACGCCAAGCCTGCCCTTTTCATATACCGCCCGAAAAGTATAAATGCGGAAATCCCCCTTTTCAATCTGCAGAGAGAAAACCGTTTTTCTTCACCTCCAGACTGACCCCCCGGTTTTTCCCGGAACTTCTGACTTTTCCGATGAACCCGTACTGGTTCAGAGCAGTGCCTCTCATCCCGTCTTTAACGACCGCAAACCGGCATATTCCTTCCGATAGCACATCGCTTTTTATTTCGTTTTTCATTTTTATTTGTCTTCCCAAAAGACATCCTATGTTAGCATACTTCAAAAGAAGGTGTCCAACGACAATCCGCCACGGCAAAAACAAATACATTAGGCCTGGCGCGGCAGATTGTTAATCCGATTCCACCGATTTTCGCAAACTCCTGGGAATGCAAGCAAAAACACCTGAAACCCTCGCTGTTCCTTTATCTGCGCATTGTTTCTGATTTAGTTTCTGTCATACCTATTCATGCCAGTTTCGCTCTCCCATGGACATCCTTTGGACACCCGGTTACCTCGGCGATATCCCCAAATTGAAGTATTTTTTTTACTAAAACCCCTCTTTTGCCGCAGGATAAAAATGCCCTGTCCTTCCCTTTCATCAGTACGTTTTTTCCGTGGAGCTCTTCATGTTAAGGACATAATTCTTTTTTTGCCTCTCCTTCCTTTTTCTGATAAAATTTGTTTTTTCATAGGGAATATACTCCCGTCAAAATAAAACCATTGAACATCGCACGCAAAAAGGAGCAACATGGAAGAACAGATTATCTCGAAGGCGATTATTGAAACGTACTTTAAAGAGCTGCTTTCAAACCTTGACGTGGACGTTGCCGTAGCAGGCGCAGGACCGTCAGGACTTATCTGCGCATATTACCTTGCATCCGCCGGACGCAAGGTGGCCATTTTTGAGCGGCACCTCAAGGTTGGCGGCGGTATGCCGGCAGGCGGGATGATGTTCAACAACATCGTCATACAGGAAGAGGCAAAATCCGTCATGGAAGAGTTCGGCATAACCCTGAAGAAATATGCGGAAGGGCTGTATACTGCTGATGCTGTTGAGACGATGTCTGGCATATCCTTCAAAACGGTAAAGGCCGGCGTTAAGATATTCAATCTCGTCAGTGTAGAGGACGTCGTGGTAAGAAACAACCGGATAACCGGAGCGGTCTTAAACTGGTCTGCGGTTGACATCGCCCGCCTCCACGTCGACCCTCTGGGAATTAGGTCAAAAGCTGTGGTGGATGCAACGGGACACGACAGCGAAGTATGCCGACTGGTGGAGAAGAGAACAGGCGGCGTCAGGGTGGCCGGCGAAAAATCAATGTGGGCTGAAATGGGAGAAAACGCGCTTGAGGAAAACACAAAAGAAGTTTATCCGGGACTTTTTGTTTGCGGGATGGCCGCAAACGCCGTGGCCGGTTCACACCGGATGGGAGCCATATTCGGAGGAATGTTGCTCTCCGGCAAAAAAGCATCCGCACTGATTATTGAAAAATTAAAAAACTCCTGATATGTTTTTTCACCTGCCTTCAACAGGAAGAGAACTAAAGATGACCGATAAACACGGCAACGGCTTCACCTTGATAGAATTGCTCTGATAGTGACGACTATCATAACAATCCTTGCATCCATGTACTGCTTGCATTATCAAAACCACGCGAAAAAAGCAGGCACGCCATCTGTATGAATAACCTGCGGCAATTCGGTTTTGCTTTTTCCCTCTATTTGCAGGATTATGAAGAGTGTTTTTCCTTTTACAAGAGATGCATATCGTCAGACCTTTGACATAAACTTGCCCTAAAACTACTTGCACTCTTTCTCTGTTCCAGGTCGTGTTTGTCGGAAGACACATTTTGCAGTGATTCGTTCGGCGCGGCGTTATAGGCAACAACCGCCTCCTCCGCACCCTTTCCAATACCCCTATTACAAGATTATCAGGAAAGCCTCTGTTAGTTTTACGTGAAATGGAAACGAAGAGTTATTCGTAGCGGAGGGCTTCTATGGGGTCAAGGTATGCCGCCTTCCTTGCGGGGTATATGCCGAATGTGATGCCTATGGCTACGGAAATTCCGAAAGCAATAAGGATTGACCAGCCGGTGACTATCGTAATCATAGAGGCGAATTTTGTCACGAGACCGGGAATGGCTATGCCGAGAAGCACACCTATAAGGCCGCCGATGGATGAGAGAATGACTGCCTCGATAAGAAACTGGTTTATTATATCCTTGCGTTTTGCCCCGAGCGCCCTTCTTATGCCAATCTCCCTGGTTCTTTCGGTCACGGTCGCCAGCATGATATTCATTATTCCGATACCTCCGACTACGAGGGATATCGCGGCTATCGCCCCAAGAACTATATTGAAAATCCTTGTTGTATGTTCCGCCTGCTTGAGGAGCTGTAAAGGGACGAGAATTTCATAGTCCGCCTGTTTGTGAGCCGTCTTAAGGGTATCCTCAACAATTGCGGCAGTCGTTATGATTTTGTCCTCTTCACCGACTTTTATTATCATGCGGTGGTACTTCACCCAACTTCTGTCGGTAGACATACCTGTTTTCCTTTCCCCGACCGTGTATTCACCGTAATATATCCTCTGGGTCGTAAGCGGCATGTAAACGTCAAAGTTTATATCTTCCGCCTCAAACCCGACCCCGGAAACTATCGCCCTCTCGCTCACCACTCCTATCACGGTGAAAAAATTCGTTCCGATTCTTACTGTCTTTCCTATCGTTTCTTCAAGGGGGAATAACTGGTTTTTTATGGATGAGCCGAGAACCACATACGGTTTTCTCATCTCGTAATCGACAGCGTTGAAAAACCTGCCCTTGGTAACCTGAAGATTCATGACTTCCGGATATTCAGGATATGTTCCGACCAGACGCGCATTTATGCTCTTCTCAAAGTACCAAACATCCCTTTTGTCTTCCCATGTCGGTATTACCTTGTCAACGGAAGGGATTGTACTGACCCTTTTCAGGTCAAGAGGAGTCAGCCCGAATACCGAGAGGAAAACGGACTGCTGGGCGCCGGGATCCGTAACGGGTTTCACCGCCCTGACTATTATGTTGTGGCTCCCGAGTTCCTTTATTTTCTCTCTCGCCTCATAGCTCGCACCCTCGCCTATGGCAAGCATGGCAATAACGGAAGCAACGCCAAACACTATGCCCAGGATAGTCAGCAGGGAGCGCAGTTTATGGAGATATATGTTCTTCCATCCGGCTTTCAGAATCCGTATTATGTGCAATACGTTGAATTTCATTTTTCTCTTACCCTCTCCCCTCAAGAGAGAGGGAAATATTGTGAAGTGTTTTGAATCCCATTTTCAGCCCTGTACTATCTCTCCGTCAAGTATCCTGATAATCATATTGCCGTATTCGGCTATCTTGCTGTCATGCGTTATCACAAAAAGCGTAGTTCTTTCCTCCTGATTCAGTTTCCTGAGAAATTCCATTATCTCTTTTCCGGTCTTAGTATCAAGGTTGCCGGTAGGTTCATCTGCAAGTATGAACGTCGGAGTATTTATCAGTGCCCTCGCAATTGCAACCCTCTGTTGCTGTCCGCCGGAAAGTTCAGAGGGTTTGTGTTTTACCCTGTCCTTGAGCCCGACCACTTCGGCCATCGCCATAGCTTTCCCGGTTATAACATGTTCGTCAATCCCCTGATAGAACAGCGGAAGACCTATGTTTTCTATAACCGTGAGGTGCTGTATCAGATTATATGACTGGAAAATAAATCCTATCTTTCCGCTTCTTATCTCCGAAAGCTCCTCGTCGTTCAGGGAAGACACCTCGTGCTCCTCAATGAAATATTTTCCGCTCGTTGGCCTGTCCAGACAGCCGAGAATGTTCAACATTGTCGTCTTGCCGCTTCCCGAAGGCCCCATAAGGGAGATATGCATCCCGCGCTCTATGGAAAGTGAAATGTCTTTCAATACAGGAATCTTGAGTTGTCCCAGCTCGTAAGTCTTTGTTACGTTCTCAAGCCTTATTATATGTTCTGCCATATTGTCATTCGGCACCGGCAGGAGGAACCGTTCTCTGTCTTCTTGTGCCGTCTCCGGTCAATCCGCGCTTTCCGGTATTTTTTTGTTTCCCGGAAGGAACTTCCGTAACGCCGCCCGCATCTATTCCTGTTCCGGTATTCCCCGTGCCTGTCCTATCCAAACTGGTTCCGGCTGTCCCGGGACCCTCCAATGGAACAGCCACCGGCGCCTGTCTTCCGGATCCCTGGGCAGGTGCATTTCCGAATTTCTTGTCGGAAGCATGACTGCCCGTATCCTGTCCATCCCTGAAAGTTCCTTTCTCTTCAAGCTCGGTTTTCTTAACTGCGGAGCTGATAGTTGCCCCAGGTCTTATGACAACCTTCTCGCCTTCTTTTAGTCCGGTCTTTATCTCGACCATGGTTTCACTGCTGTCTCCCAGTTCCACTTCCCTTTCCAGCAGGTTGCCGCCCTGCAAAACAGTGCAATGGGGTTTTCCGCTCTTGAAGAAAACGGCATTCACGGGCACGGTCAAGACATCCTTCAGTTCTCTTACCAGTATCTCAACCTGTGCGGTCATGCCGGGTTTCAGAAACTCCCTGCTGTCATCAAGCGTTATCTGCGTAACATAAACATTAATATCCGGATTAAGATATTTTATCGTTGCGTCGGGCATGAGGGATATTTTTTTTACCTTTCCGGTAAGAGACACGTCCGGAAAAGCGTCAATCCTCACGCTGGCTGGCAGTCCTTTCTCTATCCTCTTTATCGATGCCTCATGAACTTTTATCTCAACCCCCATGCTCTTGAAATTCGGCAGTTCAAAGAGTTGCTGGTATTGTCTTATCGTTGTCCCGGGCTGTATCGGAGACTGGCTTGCCCAGGGACGTCCGCTCGTGGCATATGTAACAAATCCCTCTCTTGTTGCAATGATAGTGCATTTACGTATATTTGCTTCGGTATCCCTCAAATTGTTCCTGTTAAGGATATAGGTTGACCTCCTGCTGTTAAGGTTCGCCTCGTACTGGATTTTCTTTGCCTTGGTAGTTGCTATGGTGCGCTCAAGCTGCAGCTTTGCCTCCTCATAATCGGAAAGGAGCTTCTCAACCTGTTTGGTGAAATCGTACTTGAGGAACAATTCATATTCCAGTTCGGACTGTTCCTGAGAAACCTCCTTCTGCTGAAGAGCAAGCTTGTCGGCTTCAAGTTCAATCTTGGTAACATATCCCTTGTCCGAAAGTTTCTGGCTCCATTCCACCTTATCCCTGGCTCTTGCAACCTCTTCCTTGGCAAGGTCTATCTTCGTTTCAAGGGCGCGCTTCTTATTGAGCGCCTCACCCCCAAGATTATCGCTTTTAAGAATAACGGCAAAGTTTATTTTTTTTTTGCCTATAATACTCTCGGCAAGCTTGTCCCCAAGGTATTTTTTCAAATCCATCTCGGCAAATTTAACCTTCAGGTCAGCCTGGGTTATGTCGCTTTCGTTCTGTTTCTTGAGTATCTCCAGGTTCTGTTCCCCTTCGGTGTATGAGGCGAGGCTGTTTTCCACGTTCAGCTTGAGCTGTTCAAGCCTGTCCTCAAGGTCCTTTGAGTCAAGCTTGACAAGTATTTTTCCGTTCTTTATGTCTTGCTCGGTTATCTCGATGCCTTCATCAACCACCTCGAGGATATTCCTGCTTCCCGGCACCTCGTTCACAATCTTCTGGGATTCAAGCGCCACGAGATTGCCGCCTTCGGTAACGGAAATAACCATGTCCTGTCTCTGAACCGTATACAGGACAAGCTCGCTGTTCTTCTTTTTCTGAGACTGGATACTGCTCAACAGAAAGACCCCGGCAATCAACAGAAGAGCAATATAGAAAATCTTATTCCTGAGTATCCTGCTTGGTAATTTTTTCATACAGGTTATCCTCCCACATACCGTTATCATCCACTTCCATAGACTCGGTGGAATAGAGAAACTTCAGATAAGAAACTATGTAATTCACAACGGACGAAGCAAGGTCGTTCTTTGCCGACAGATAAGACTCCTGAGCATCCAGCAGATCCCTGGTAGTCGCCCGTCCCGCCTGCAATAGAAGGTCGGTGCTTTCTATTCTCCGTTCCGCAAGCGCAAGGCTGCTTTTTTGTATGAGATAACTCTGGTAATATTCCTCAAGGTTGCGGTACTGTTGGAAAACCTCAAGTATTACCGTATCTCTTTTGTTTTCAAAATTTCGCTGCTGTCTGTTCAGGTTGATGAGCGCCTTCTTATATGTATTCCTGTTGGGAAGCCTGTCCAGAGGCAGATTGAACTCAATGCCCGCCCCGTAGGAAAAATCCGTAAAATCAACGGTGGGATGCTGTTCCACATCAGTTCTGCCGCTTGCGGACACCTTCAGGTCCACCCTGGGTTTCAATTTATCGAGAGCGATGTTGATTCCGCGCCTGGCATCGTCAACGGAGTCATATTCAGTGAGCAGGTCAAGCCTTCTGCTCAATGCGCCCCTGATAGAATCCCTGACGTCAAAATCAGACATTGTCACTCCGAATTCCACAAGATGTTCCAGGAGATTTTCATCCAGAAGCAGGCGGGATTCCGTCGGAAAACCGAGGAATATTTTAAAACTGTCCAGCTGATAATTATATGAATTTCCTGCGTTGACCCATCTCTGGTAAGCCGCGTACTCGTTCTGTTTTGCCTGGTCCACCTGGAAAGAGGCGATTCTACCCGCCTGTGCAAGCATCTCTATCCTTTCCCTCGTTGACTTCAGGCTTTCATAGTTATTCTTGTAATTTTCCGTTCTGTTCTTAATAAGGAGCAGTTGAAGAAATTTTTCTGTCGTATCTATGGAAAAATTCTTCTGGTATCTTGCAAATGCTCTTATCTGATACACCGCGTTTCTTTCGGCCTGTATCAAGTTTTCCTGCGCTATGTTACGGCCGGCCCCCCGTAACAACGGCTGGAGGATATTCATGGAGACAATAGTCTGGATATCGGTATTCTTATCACCCGTCAGATATCGCACGAAATCCTTTGTTATGTCAAATGCTATCTGAGTCCCTTCTGCAAGCCATTTCAGCAACCCGAAACTTATTCCTCCAGATACGTTTTCATCGCCCCTATTGCTCCAGCCAATGTCGCCGCCAAGATTGTATCTCGAAGTGAAGAGGTAACGCTGATAAGTCAGGTCAAGAATATTGATGTAAACATCTTCCTGCATGGATTTATAGGTCCTGTTATTCTCAAAGGAACGCGCAATAGCGTCTCTCAAATTCAGGATTATGGTTTCAGAAAGAACTTCGTCGCTTATGGACGCGGCGGCATCCGGCAGGGACTGCGTTCTTACCTCTGCCTTCTTCTCATCTATAATGCCGTATATCTGCTTATCTGCCGATTCTTCCAGATATCTGGTGGAACATCCGGCAAAAAAAAGAAAAAAAACAGGCATACATAGAACTATGCGTTTATCCATTTTAGACTTCCGACTGACAACTTTGTTTAGACGTCGTTTTGACTGTAATAGTTTAGTCTACCTTAACCGGTTTCTTTGTCAGTGCGGACAGGTAAATCGCATCTATTATTCTCATGAGAATTACGGCTTCTTCGGGAGTCGAATACGGTTCTTCCTCGCCAGCAACCGCTTTTACAAAATTGACTACCGCTCTCTCCCTGCCCATCTTCTCGTCAGGTTCGGTTATTATCCTTTTATTGACGGGCTTGCCGTATTCCATCGAATAAATCTGGCAGTCATCTATTGCAGTATCGTCTATGCCGTCCCTGCCGAATAATCTCCTTATCATTCCTCCGGATTTACTCCCCTGGAAAGTTACGGACACTTCTTCCCTGGCATTCATCTCCGCCCAGCTGTTTCTTGCAAAAAGAACCTGGTCCGTTTTGAATCTTATGAACGCATGGGAGGCGGTTTCAACATCCATGACGCCTCCCTTTACATCGGGGATGCCCCAGGGTCCCTTGAAATCAGAGTTGCCTGAAAAATCGTCGAAGGTACCGGCAAGAACCCAATCAGGTTCGGGAAATCCCATGAAATAGAGCGCAAGATCTATCATATGCAGCAGGTCTATAACCGGACCTCCCCCCGAAAGAGCCTTCTGCGTAAACCATCCCCCGAATCCCGGTATGCCGCACCTGCGCACCCAGAGCGCCTGCGCGGAATTTATCCGACCTGTTTCTCCTTTCCTGATGTACTGCATGAGCGCCTGCGCCTCAGGTCTTGCCCTGTTGTTGAAATCGAACATCAGAGTTTTCCCGGTCTTCTTTGCTGTTTCAGCCATTCCTATCATTTCCTTTGCATTCAGGGCGGGAGGTTTCTCGCAGAAAACATTCCTGCCGGCCTGCAGCGCCCCGGTCACAACCTCGCAGTGCAACTTGTTGGGGAGGCATACGCTCACCAGGTCAACGTCTGATTTGTCCAACATTTCACCGTAAGTGGAGTAAACCTTTCTGATACCGTATTTTTCCGCCTTTTCCTTCGCCCTGGCTATATCCATATCAGCTACGGCCTCAACGACAACGCCAGACGCAAGATATCCCCTTATGTGATAGTCAGCTATTCCACCCGCACCTATTATTCCTGCTTTCATTTTCACCCTCCTATGTCAGTCCTGTAATGTTTGCCTTCGAAATTTATGATTTCCGCCGCCCGATATACCTTTTCTCTCGCGGCAGCAACGCTTTCCGCCAGTGCTGTTATCCCAAGGACGCGCCCGCCCGAAGTCACAAGTTTCCCATCTTCCGTTTTCCTGGTTCCTGCATGAAATACGGTAACATCATCAGCTATTTCATCCCCCCCCCTAATCTCCATGTCTTTCTCGTACTCTCCGGGATAACCGCCGGACGCGAGAATCACGCAGACGGATTTCATGTCGCTCCAATGTATGCTTGTTCTATTCAAAGCGTTTTCAGCAACCGCCTCCATAACTTCAGAAAGACTGCTCTCCATTCTCGGCAGAATGACTTGAGTTTCAGGGTCTCCAAATCTAACATTGTATTCCAAAACATAGGGTCCTTTTTCCGTCAGCATGATGCCGAAGTATAAAACTCCCCTGTAGTCAATACCGTCTTTCCGAAGGCCCTCAAGAGTAGGCATGACTATATTCTCTTGTATGATGTTTTCCAATCCGGAAGTGAAAACGGCGGGGGGAGAATAACAGCCCATGCCGCCCGTGTTGGGACCCCTGTCCCAGTCAAAAGCCCTCTTATAATCCTTGGCCGGAACCATGGGAACAAAATGTGTCGTGTCCGTGAATACAAGATAGGACATCTCTGTACCGGACAGACAGTCCTCGATAATCACCGTGCGGTTCCCTTTGCCGAAAATCCCGTCAACGTATATCTTTTCAAGAAAATCTCTTGCCTGCTCGATGTTTTCCGAAACCTGCACACCCTTGCCTGCCGCAAGACCGTCATACTTTATCACGCAGGGGAATTCTCTTTTTTCAAGAATTCTCATTCCCTCTTCAATATCGCCTGCCAGCGAAAAATCCGCTGTCGGAACATTGTGTCTTTTCATGAATTGTTTTGCAAAAAGCTTGGACGATTCGAGAGCAGCCCCTTCCTTCCCGGGGCCGAAAATCTTCATGCCATTTTGGCGGAAGATATCGGCTATTCCGGCTGAGAGCGGAACCTCCGGACCGACAACCGTCAGGTCAACACCCTTCAGTGACGCAATAGAGGCTATTTCCCCGGGCGCGCCGCTTTCAACGGTAAGACATTCCGCTTCTTGGGAAATCCCGCCGTTTCCAGGCAATGCAAGGATTTGACTGTTCGCATTATCTTTCTTAAGCTTCCATACTATCGCATGTTCCCTGCCTCCGCTACCGATAACCAATATCTTCATTACTCATCCTCCAAACGTTTTCGCTATATCGATATATTTAACTATGAAAACCGCAACATTTGCGAAAAAGTTATTGAAAAAATGCACGACTATAGGTAACCACAGATTTTGATGTTTTTCAAACAGGCACGCAAGCAATATACCGAACGCGAACAAACTCGCGCAGACGAATATCTCGTTATGCATAAGCGCAAAGATTGCAGAGCTCAGAATCATCGACGCGCGCACGCCGAACCTTTCTCTCAATGCCGGATAGACAACACCCCTGAATATAATCTCTTCTGTAACCGGCGCCACAACGCAACTGGTGAAAAAAAGGATAGAAAGCATGTAGAAAGAATCAGTTTCAAGATAGAAAGACATTATCTGCTGAGGCACCGGATTAAACCCGAGAATCCTGAAGAATGCAACAGAAGCAAGCGTAATCATGAAGAGCACCGGGAAAAAAAGCATGTATATTGTGAAACCCCGGGATAGCGGAAAATTCGTTTTTTTGAGGATAGACAGGATATACGTTCTGAACCTTCTAAACAGATAACAAACGAGCACCAGCATCAGCAACAAGGTATTGAAAAGCCCCCACAAAAATAAAAATGCCGAGTCGGAAGAAATCAGACTGAATTTAGTATAAGCGACAGAAGCAAGGAGAGAAAATGCGACCATCAGCAAAATGATTGTCACCGCTGTGGTAAAATCCGGTTTATTTATTTCATTCACCGATAATTTTGGTATCCTCATCCAGGTATATGCCACGGAGATTCATCTCAAGGGTGTGGGGAGCTGGAGAAACCGCAAATCCAGTTTCAGGTTCAATCATATCGTTCTGTATAAGCTTTACAAGATGCTGGTTGAACGTCTGCATGCCGCGCTCGGAATCCGATGCCATTGCAGAATAGAGCTTATTCAGCTTGTTTTCCTGGATAAGCTTGGCGATTATGGGGGTCACTATCATTACCTCGCAAACAGGAACGAGACCTGTCTGATCCTTCCTGGGAACCAGTTTCTGGCAGACTGATGCCCGCAGATGATATGAAATCACCTTTCGTATCTGTTCATGCTGGGTCGAAGGGAAAAAATCGAGAATCCTCATAATCGTAGAAAGGGTGTCTATGGTATGAAGGGTGGCAAAAACCAGATGACCGGTTTCACAGGCATTTATCGCCGCCTGAAAGGTATTGACGTCTCTCAATTCCCCGATAAGTATGATATCGGGGTCCTCCCTCAGTACGTATTTCAGTGCTGTGGTAAAAGAACTGGTATCGATACCGACTTCCCTCTGGTTAATTACCGACTTATCGTCGTGATAAAGATATTCTATAGGGTCCTCTATGGTTACTATATGTTTTTCTTTTTCCCTGTTGATATGCTCTATCATCGCGGCAAGAGTCGTGGACTTGCCGCATCCTGTCGGTCCGGTAACCAGAACTATACCATCGTTAAAAAGCGCAATTTTTCCCAGGACTTCCGGCAGGCTCAGTTCTGCAAAAGTTGGAATTTTATCCTTTATCCTTCTGAAAACCAGACCTGTATGCCCCCTCTGCTTGAAGGCATTCACCCGGTATCTTCCTATCTCGGGATCGTCGAAAGCAAAATCGGCATCCCTGTCTTTTCTGAAAGATTCCAACTGGTCCGGAGTCATAACCCTGGCAAGTATCGCTTCAATATCTGCTTCAGACAGAACGTTCTCCCACTCATCAATAACCTTCAATTCCTTCTTTATGCGCAACATCGGTTTCCTGCCGAACTTTATATGAAGGTCTGAAGCGGTTTTCTGCTTCATGAGTTTCAACAGCGAAGTGAGATCCTTCATTGCGCGCTCTCTGTCTCCCCATCCAGAAATTCTTTCATGGCAATCTGAACAGGATTTGATTCCTTTATATCGGACGAAACAGCCTTTCCTTTCATTATAGCATGCGCCCTTTCAGCCAGCCTGCATATCAATTCATATATATTACTCTGCCTGTCAAACTTGTCGAGCAACCTCAGGTTTTTTTCCATTTATCGTCTCTCGTTTTCAATTGTCTGCAACTCTAAACTGTCTTTTTACTGCACCAGTTTAATTATCGCCATTTTGGCACTGTCTCCTGCTCTGGGTGACAGTTTTATTATTTGGGTGTACCCGCCATTTCTTTCCTTGTACTGTTCGGAAATTTTCTTGACTCTCTCAATGCTCGGAGCATGATTCAGGATGGAGTTAATCCTTCGATAACTTGCCAGGTCGCCTTTCTTTCCCATGGTTATTATTTTTTCCGCTACGCGCTGCAGCTCCTTGGCCTTTGTTTCAGTAGTTTCTAACGTGCTGTACTGGAAAAAACTTATCGCCAAGTTTCTCATCAAAGCCTTCCTGTGAGATTTGTTTCTACCGATTTTTCTTATTCTTGTCTTGTGCCTCATTTTCAGTTTCCTTTTACCCTGGAACCGACGCTTTCTGTCGTTGCGAGCTAAGTCCGCCGCAGCTTTGACGCAGGCGGGAGTTTTTCACGAATCAATCTCAAGTTTATTCAGAGATTGCTTCGTCGCTCTGCTCCTCGCGATGACGATTTGTGAGGAGTTCAGGGTTTTATTTTTCTCCACTCTCTTTTTCAATCTCTTCTCTGCTTCTCAACTTGTTTCCTGTTTTTTTCAGGGCGGCTTCTATCTCTTCGATTGATTTTTTTCCAAGATTCCTTATCTCTGCGAGTTCTTCTCTCGGAACGGCAAGCAACTGCTCCAGAGTTTCTATTTTTTTAGATATCAGGCCGTTCAAAACTCTGGTAGTAAGCTTCAGTTCAGATATGGGCATCTTGAGGTCTGAATGCGTCACTTTCTTTCCCTTTTCCTCTACATTCAGCTCTTCATATCCCATCTTCTGGTTCTCGCCGATGACGGCAAAATGCCTGTTCATCAGACCGGTCGCTTCCTTCACTGCATCCTTGGGGGATATGGAGCCGGTCGTCCAAATCTCAAGTATAAGCTTCTCATAATCTACAAACTGGCCAACCCTGGTATTCTCGACATGAAAAGTCACTTTCCTCACGGGAGAATATATTCCATCGATGAGAATCGTTCCTATGGGCGCCTGTGATTTTATAAACTTCATTTTTTCATGAGGTATATATCCCCTGCCTCTTGTCACTTCAATCTGAACCTTCAAAGATTTTCCGGACTCCAGTGTGGCGATGTGCAGATCCTTGTTCAGCACTTCGGCGCTTCCGTCGTTTATCAGGTCTCCGGCACATATATCGTTTTTGTCGTCGCCCCCTATCTCAAACGCGGGTATCAGATGGGGAAATTCCTGGACGTTCGCTTTGAGAACAACCTGTTTAATGTTCATTATTATATCCACGACGTCCTCCTTCACTCCGGGTATCGTGGAAAACTCATGAGGAACGCCTTCTATTTTCAGCGAGGTTATCGCAACACCCTCTATTGAAGAAAGCAACACCCTTCTCAACGCGTTGCCGAGAGTTACTCCATATCCTCTCTCAAGAGGTTCAATTACAATCTTTCCGTAGTTATTCCTGTATGTTTCTTTCTCCCATACGATTTTTTCGGGAAACACAAATTCTTTCATCCAAGCGCTCCTTTACCCCGAATTCTTCCTGCATATCTTCTATGATGAGGGGTTAATGATTTTATTTCCCTGCTTTACCCCGTTTTCTTCTTTGCGGGAAACCACATTTTTTATCGTTGCAGATTTTACCTCGCAATGACAAGTGCCCACAAAAGGCACGATTTTTTCTATTTAGAATAAAGGTTCACAATCAACTGTTCGTTGACCGGCAGGGTCACTTCGTCTCTGGCAGGCGCCCTGAGAACCTTCACGGCAAATTTCTCGTTATCTACCTGTATCCATCCCGGAATAATGTGGGCTTTATATTCTTCAATGCATTCCTTTATGACTTTTGCATACTTGCTGTTAGGATGCAATTCCACAGTATCGCCTGTCTTCAGAACGTATCCCGGTCTGTCCAGCCTTTTACCGTTGACCCTGATTTCGCCGTGATTGATAATCTGTTTTGCCATTCTTCTGGAATATGCCCAGTTTGCCCTGTACAGGGCATTGTCCAGCCGTCCCTCAAGCATCTTCAGAAGATTCTCACCGGTTATGCCTTTTTGCTTCTTCGCTTCGTTGAAATACCTCCGGAACTGCATTTCGAGAACTCCGTAGTAGATTTTAACCTTGTTCTTTTCCATCAATTGGATTCCGTATTCGGACATCTTCTTGCGCCGGACAAAAGTCGTCCTTCCGCGTTTCTTCTTTTCCCGCAGATCGATAGGACACTTTACGGTTTCACATCTCTTGCCCTTGAGATACAGCTTGCCTCCGTATTTTCTGCAGGTCTTGCATACCGGTTTGGTCATCTTCATTTTATACTATTCTCCTTCACCCTGCTTGCCCCGTTTATAATCTGCGGAGCTTGCCCCGAGCGCTGTTTGAGAGGGGAAGGCGTTTTGCTCTTTCCTCTCTGTTACACCCTCACAGTGAGGGGTCGCTATTC
>JAKJFI010000004.1 GCA_022704985.1 Candidatus Omnitrophota bacterium
GCGCTTTTTACAAAAGCCTTCGACCGTTCCAGCAATGCATTTTCGGGAACTCCTCTTTATGGGGCTGCTACTTTTTTGCGACTGATATTTTTTTCTTTGGCAGGAAAAGCTTTGGTTTTACTGGTTTTCCGCTATAAAAAGATTCCATGATAGCTAATGCGATAGAAGAAGCATTGGCTCCGGCATATACATCTATAGGCGGAGTTTTTCTTTCTATCACCGAATCAATCAAGTCATTTATTAAGGGGTCAAAAGGATGCCCCTGATAATCGATGTTGAAGGTGAGGGCTTCTTCCTCTTTGGTAGAATGATAAAATTTATCTCCTACAAAACTTCCCTCTGTACCCATTACTTGAAAGTCAGCGTAATATTTAAGCATACAGCCGAATGATGCATGAATTTTTCCTATCGTCCCCTTTTTGAATTTAAGCAGGGCGATGATACTGTCGGGATAGGCATAGTTTTTATCCTTATAAGCCATATCGCTTCCGTAGGCAAAGACTTCCTCAATAGAATCATTTAAAATCCAACATAAGAGGTCGATTGCATGGCAACCGCCGGCGGTAATAGGGGTATGAAATTGATTCTTTTCTGCTCGCCAGGTACCTGTAAAAAGACCGTCTACGTCTATATTATGAAGATATTCACGTTGAATATAGAATATTTTTCCAAACATTCCTTTATCAGCATGGCGTTTTACTAATTGACAGATAGGATTATATCTCAAAATATAGTTGACCATTAATACTCTTCTGCTCTCTTCAACTTTTTTAACCATCGTTTCCAGTTCTTCCATTTTGATGGCCATTGGTTTTTCTACGAGAACGTCCTTTTTAGAATCCATCGCGTCAAGAGAAATGGAAGCATGACTTTTGTCATCGGTTCTGACGACAACCAAATCAAGTTCTTTCAGTTTGAGCATATCTTGATAGTTTTTGAACCAATAAGGGATGTTTTTCTCTTTTGCTGTTTCTTTTGCGCGTTCCTCAATAATGTCGCAGACAGCAATAACTTCCGCTTTCTGGTTTTTCCTGAAAGTATCTATAAAAATTTTTCCTCCCCCTAATCCTATTATGCCGACTTTAATTTTTTTCATGTTCTATATCTCCTTAAATAGTTATTTAGGTGTAAAAAGGAATTAGAGTTGCCGCTCTTTTTCATGTCCCATCCTTCAGGAAAAAAGTTTTCCAAGAGAGGGGCTTTAATCGTCGTAATAAAGCACCTATTTTCTTCTCCATTAGTATTTTTTATATTATTGTAAACAGCAAAAAAAATCAACAATCTTGACAGTTTTTATTTTTGATAGCAGTACAATATTTTCTGGAACAGGCAGGTAAAAGAACCTGATACAGGCAGTTGCTTCCAATAGGGATGCCGCTGACATACTGTCTTCTGACCCATATCCGATGGGGAAAACCTCGATTACAAGGGTTTCCGCGCATGCCGACGCAGTGAGAAAAGTCGTCAGTGAAAATCCGAATCAATCATGCATGTTTGTTCTTCAAATGTTCGGTTCGCCTTTTGAAGGATGGATGCGATGCCTTACGCCGCAGGAAGAAAGATGTAAGGCGTTTCATCGGATGCAAAGGCACTTGACATCGCATCAAGGTCATATGAAGGCAATCTCTTTATAATTGTCGTTAACACCTCGGAAGAATTATTGTCGGCCGAAATTACCGTTCCCGGCGGAGCGGCGACACTTCGGAGAAAAGTGGAAGTGCTTTTCGAATCAAGGATGACCGCGGAAGAAGGCTGGAATGTAGCATTGTCGGATGATGCGTATAGTGGCAAGCTTTCCGTTTATAAAAGGGTTGAGCCTGAGGGAAGAAATCGCGGGGCATTCAGCAGAGCTTGACTTTTTTGTTAACTTCGGGGAAAATTATCCTCGGGAAAAGTTTTGTTGCAGGAGTTGTTTTCAGCGTACACTCGTCCGACTGGAAGAAAGGAGCAAGCGTCCACGCCAGAAGCGGGGATACCAAAGAAGAATGGGTGTGGATAACAAGCAAGTAATTAGAGAATGTGCAAATAGTTCTGGCGAATTGACTGTTGCTCTTCTTGGCGCATAATTAAAAAATCAGAAAAAACTTATTGAAAAGGAGCTGAGAAAAATATGAAAGTAAATTATTCAGAAACATTACTTACGGTAAATAATTCAACTCCCCTCAAGGTGAGAGCTGTTATAAAGAAAGAAACTCTGCATACACCAGCTGAAGGCATAGGTATTAACATAACGTTTGACCAGCAGGCCGCCGGAGAATACCCGCGGGACAAGAAAAACTGGACGTGCCTTCTCAATGAGTTGTCCTTCCTTTCTCCTGCATGGCTATGTGTTACATTGCCGGTGGAAGGAATCTTAGACAGTCGGGGTAAGGTAAAAAAAGACGCTTGCGCACTTAAGGAATTTGATTATATTTGCAGGTGGGCGCAGACAAATGGCGTCTCTATTCTTTTGATGTTTCCTAAAAGCGCGTTTTCTAATCTGAGGTTCCATGTTTCAAAGAGTCACTCACCCGCTCCTTCTGACTTGAACGAGTACGGCGCTCTTATTATTTCGCTCTTGAGGTATCTCGTCTATGAAAAAAAATACAGTATAATCAAATACCTGACTATATGCGGAGAACCGTTTAATGAAGACGGTGGCGACTTTTCGTTCGCAACACCCGCAGGAATCGACCCCTACCGGTATTATATAGAGATGCACAAAACGGTGCGTAGGATGCTTGATGAGAATGGATTAGAAGATATAGGTCTGGTAGGACCGAAT
Organism: Candidatus Omnitrophota bacterium; assembly: GCA_022704985.1. The sequence continues at coordinate 2,765 of JAKJFI010000004.1, forward strand.
TCCAGTGATGTTTATGCGTATACGGAAACGATACGTCGTTGTAGAGAAAAAAAATTAAACCTGTTTGCTCCTTTGTCGGCAATAGACCTGCATGCCTATCGGATGCGGATTGACTATCTGCCTCCTTCCTCTCATGTTTTTACTCTGCCGCTGTCCACTTATGCAGATGAATATATCAATCCTATTGTGAAAGATGCAAAAAGAAGGAAAAAACCGGTTTTCATAACTGAACTGGGTTGTATGTACTATGGGAAGAGCAGTTACGGCGATAACCGCGGACCGTCGCGTCATGAAGCGTTTATAGCGGAAGCGGAACTTATTCTGCGCGGTTTGAACGCCGGAATAGACGGTTTCCTGAAATGGGTCTATATTTTCAACATTTCACAACAGCGTGGACATTACCATGTAATAGAGCGTTCCGGCAACGGATATCTAAGGAAAGATGGTTTTTACGGCTATGCGGCGCTGTGTCGCCATTTTCCGAGAGGGGCAAGGCTCCTTAAACTTGTTTCCAAAGATAATTCCCAGTTTGTCCATATGGCTGCTATTGAAACGAAGGAAAAGAATGTTACCGTTTTTATTGTAAACAATCATCCCGCAAATCTTCATGACATTGAAATTTCATTGCAGGGCGCCCGAACGAAAAAGCCGTTTAATATCAGAGTTGTTGATACATGGGATAAGTATAAAAGCAAAGGAGTTGTGAAGCTTGAAAACGGAAAATTGCGCGTGCAGGTTACTCCTTTGAGTTTGACCGTGTTGACCACTATATGCTCCAACGTCTGAGATGCGCCTTACGGTAATGTCCTACTGCTAAACCCGCAAGGGAAATCTGTGAGCGTAGCCATTTTCTCTAAAGATACCCCATGGAAAATTTAATGGGCAGAATATTTGCCGTCTGAGGAACTTTGTGGTAATATCAAACGTTTGTGAGAGAAGGAGGTTAGCAATATGATGTTAAAAGGAAAAGCGCATAAATTCGGAGATGATATAAATACCGACTACATTATTTCTGGAAAGTACAAGTTCAAAACGCTGGACATGAAGGAGCTTTCGACGCATCTTATGGAAGATATAGACCCTGAATTTTATAAGAAAGTGAGGGAAGGCGATTTCATAGTAGGCGGCAAGAATTTCGGATGCGGCTCCAGCAGGGAACAGGCGCCCCTGGTTATCAAGCATGCAGGGATACCTGCAGTGGTGGCAAAAAGTTTTGCCAGGATATTTTTCCGCAATGCCATTAACGTGGGACTGGTATTGGTTGAAACCGATACGGACGGAATAAAACCGGGAGACGTGCTGGAACTGGACGTTGAAAAGGGAGAAGTAAGAAATCTGACGGGGAAAACGGTTTTGAAGTCGTCGGTTTTGCCGGGCTTCATGATGAATATAGTTAAGGCGGGCGGCGTTGTAAACTATATCAAAAAGAACAAGGGGTTCAAGCTATAGGGGAAAATCAATATGGGATACAGGATTACTCTCATACCGGGAGACGGGATAGGTCCCGAGATAACAGATGTGACGAAAAAATGCATAGAGGCGGCAGGGGTCAGCATAGATTGGGATGTGCGCCAGGCAGGGGAATGCGCCATTGAGAAATATGGAACACCCATCCCTGATGAAACCCTGAAGTCCATTGAAGAAAATAAAATATGCCTGAAGGCGCCTCTCACAACGCCGGTAGGCAGCGGATTCAGAAGTGTAAATGTTTATATCAGGCAGCGTTTCGACCTTTACGTATGTTTGAGACCGTTCAAGTTTTTCGAAGGGGTGAGAAGCAGGTATTCCGGTCTGGATATGGTGGTTGTGAGAGAAAACATGGAAGATCTTTATGCCGGCATTGAGTTTGAACGCGGCGGGAAGGAAACTGCGGAACTGATAGATTTTATAAACAGAACAACCGGCAAAAGGGTAGGAACGGATTCAGGCATAAGTATAAAGCCCATATCTGAGGTTAATTCGGAAAGGATAGTGAGATTTGCTTTTGAGTATGCAAAAAAGAACGGAAGGAGAAAGGTTACGGCCGTGCACAAAGCAAACATCATGAAATTCACGGACGGCCTTTTCCTCGAAGTCGCGCGGAAGGTTGCGGCGGAATACCCTGATATTGAATTTGAGGACAGGATTGTTGATAATATGTCCATGCAACTGGTACAGAAACCGGAGCTTTACGATGTTCTCGTATGTTCCAATCTCTACGGAGACATACTTTCGGATCTGTGCGCGGGACTTGTGGGCGGACTTGGCATGTCCCCGGGCGCCAATATTGGCGAGAATATAGCTGTTTTCGAGGCGACGCACGGAAGCGCTCCGAAATATAAGGGAATGAACAGGGTAAATCCCTCGGCGTTGCTCATGGCGGGGATAATGATGCTGGATTACATCGGAGAGAGCGGAAAGGCGAAAAAGATAGAACAGGCATTGTCAGACGTGATAAAGGAAGGAAAATACGTTACGTACGATTTCAGGGAGCCGGGTTCTACGAATTGCGTGGGAACGAGGGAGATGGGACAGGCTATAATAAATAGAATAAAGCGGTGAGAGGCGTTTGATTATAAGTATATAAACGATATTGAAAGAAGGAGAACAGTTATGGTGACGGTAGTGCTGGGAACGCAGTGGGGAGACGAGGGTAAGGGGAAGGTAATAGATTATCTGGCTGAGGACATGGATATCGTTGCCAGGTACCAGGGCGGAGGCAACGCCGGACACACAGTTGTGATAAAGGATAAACATTACGTTTTTCACCTCGTGCCTTCCGGGATACTGTATCCCAAAAAGGTATGCGTCATTGGAAACGGAGTGGTAGTTGACCTCGTGTCATTGTTCGAAGAAATAGAATATTTGGAAAAAAATGGAGTATCGCTTGAAAACCGTCTTTTTATCGCAGAGAACGCTCATATAACGCTTCCGTACCATAAGACGCTTGACCAGATAGAGGATAAGTTTAGGGGGAAAGGGTGCCTGGGGACTACCGGTAAGGGGATAGGCACGACCTATACTGATAAATTCAACAGGATAGGCATAAGGGTGATAGATTTCCTTGAAAAGGATATTTTTCGCGAGAAACTGGAGATTGCGCTTGAGTTAAAAAATTATCTTTTCAAGGAATACTATAAAGAGAAAATGCTTGCCGTGGAAGAAATATATAAAGAGACCGATAAATACAGAAGTAAAATAAAAAATATGGTAAAGAACGTAACCATGTATCTTGATGAGGAAATAAAAAAGGGAAGGCATGTGCTTGCAGAGGGAGCCCAGGGAACGTTTCTTGACGTGGATTTTGGAACGTATCCTTACGTTACCGCTTCTAATACCATTGCGGGCGGAGCCTGCACGGGACTGGGTATATCTCCAAAGAAGATAAGCCGTGTACTCGGAGTGGTAAAGGCGTACACGACAAGAGTTGGCATGGGACCGTTTCCCACGGAATTGGACGGACCGGAAGGCGAGAGCTTGAGAAAGGCAGGCAACGAATACGGGGCAACGACAGGAAGACCGAGAAGATGCGGGTGGTTTGATGCCATTCTTGTGAAATTTTCGTGCAAGGTTAATGGATTGGATGAGCTGATAATGACGAAACTTGACGTCCTGTCAGGACTTGAAAAAATAAAGATAGGCAGGGCATACCACTATGAGGGAATGAGATACGTGGATTACCCGTTGAATACCAAGATATTCAGAGGATGCGACGTGCTATATGATGAGGTTGACGGATGGAGTGAAGATATAGGAACTGCAAGAAGTTACAAGGAGCTTCCGGTAAATGCAAAGAAATACATAGAGAAGATTGAGCAGATACTGGAGGTGCCCATAACGAAGATTTCAGTAGGTTCGTCGCGTGAACAGACTATATCAAGGTGAGGGTAAAAGAGCATGAATTGTAAATCCCTCGCTTCGCAGGAGCAAGAGAGAGGTTCGGGGTAAAGGAGAAGGAACATGAATGGCGCACAGATAATGGTGGAAAGCCTTAAAAAGGAAGGTGTGGAGATAATTTTCGGTTATCCGGGCGGAGTGCTCCTGCCTCTTTGCGACCAGCTATACGACAGCGGTATAAAGTTTGTGCTGGTACGCCATGAGCAGGGAGCCGCGCATGCGGTTGACGGTTTTGCCAGGTCCTCGGGCAAGGTTGGCGTTTGTATGGCCACTTCAGGACCGGGCGCCACAAACCTTGTTACGGGGATAGCCACAGCATATATGGACTCCATACCCATGGTCGCCATTACGGCACAGGTTGCGACTAATCTGATAGGCAGCGACGCATTCCAGGAGGTTGACATTACAGGGATAACCAGGCCCATTACAAAACATAATTATCTGATAAAAGACGTCAAGGATATAGCCAGGACGGTAAAGGAGGCTTTTTACATAGCGAGTTCAGGAAGGCCGGGTCCGGTTCTGATTGACCTGCCCGTTGATGTGCAGAGAGCAGAGACAGAATTTGAATATCCGTCGGAGATTGACATAAGGAGCTACAATCCCACGTACGAAGGGCATCCGCTTCAGATTGAGCGTGCGTGGAAGATGATAAAGGACTCGAAGAAGCCCCTTCTAATCGCCGGAGGCGGAGTTATAGGCGCCAATGCTTGTAAGGAACTGAAAAAATTCGTAGAAACGGCCAATATCCCCACAACATTTACTCTCCTGGGTCTTGGCAGTTTGCCCGTAGAACATCCCCTGTCGCTCGGAATGCTGGGGATGCACGGTACCAAGTATGCCAATTACGCTGTTGTGGAAACAGACCTCCTGATATCGGCCGGGGCGAGGTTTGACGACAGGATTACGGGGAAGATTGAGGACTTTGCTCCCAACGCGAAGTTCATACACATAGATATCGATCCAGCTTCCATAAGCAAGAATATCATTGTGGATATTCCGATAGTAGGCAACGCAAAAGATATATTGCATGAACTGAACGCAAAGGCAGAGCCTGTCGCAAGAAAGGAATGGCTTGCCAAGATAAAAGAATGGAAGCAGAAATATCCGCTGACATACGAGAAAAATGCATTAAAGCCCCAGTATATAATAGAGAGACTTTCTGAGATGCTTCCGGATGACGCGATAATATGCACGGAGGTTGGGCAGAACCAGATGTGGACCGCGCAATACTATAAATTCAAGAAGCCGCGTACATTTGTTACCTCCGGCGGGCTGGGAACGATGGGATTCGGTTTTCCCGCGGCGATAGGCGCGCAGATGGCAAATCCCGGGAAGACGGTGATAGACATAGCGGGAGACGGAAGTATTCAGATGAACATACAGGAACTCGCCACGGCGGTTTACAACCGTCTGCCGATAAAGATAATCATACTGAACAACTGCTGTCTCGGGATGGTGAGACAGTGGCAGCAGCTTTTTTATAAGAGAAGATACGCGTTTACCTGCGTGGAAAATGCTCAGCCGGATTTTGCAAAGCTGGCGGAGGCATACGGCGCAATCGGCTACAGGGCGGCGTCTATGGATGAGTTTGATAAGATAATCAAGAAAGTCCTTAACGAGAAGGAGAAACCGGTTATACTTGACTGCAGGATAGTGGAGGAAGAGAATGTGTTTCCCATGGTTCCCGCAGGCGCGTCTCTCGACCAGATGCTTGAAGGGTTGGCCTGATTATGCCAACAATAAGGAGAACAAAAATGGCGGAGAATAACAGGGGATACAGGTCTCACATAATCATAATAGCGGTTGAGAATAAATCCGGTGTTCTGGCACGGATTGCCGGGCTTTTTTCGGCCAGGGGATATAACATAGACAGTTTATGCGTTTCCGAAACGGAAGACCCGACGGTTTCCAAAATGACCTTGACAGTAAGGGGAGATGAGCGCATACTTGAACAGATTAACAAGCAGTTAAACAAGCTCATTGATGTAATAAAAGTACAGGACCTTACAGAGGGAGATTTTATAGACAGGGAACTGGTGCTTATCAAGGTAAAGACGCTGAATCCTGTTGTCCGGCAGGAAGTAATGCAGCTTGCAAATGTTTTCAGGGCAAAGGTCGTGGATATAGGAAGGAAATCGCTGACGCTTGAGATAGTTGGAGGCACATCCAAGCTTAATGCGATGGTTGAACTTCTGAAGAGCTACGGAATAAAAGAACTGGTAAGAACCGGAAAGATTGCAATGGCGCGGGAATTCACCCCAAAAAATAGAATAAGTTAAATAACAACCCCTCACCGCACTTGTCATTGCGAGGCTAAACCAAGCCGAAGCAATATCTGAATGAGGCTGAAATTGCCGCGTAAGAAACGCTCGAAATGACAAAAATGCCGGCTTTGGGGCAAGGGAGGATAAGGAAATGGCAAAGATATATGAGGATAAGGATGCGGATTTGCAGTTTTTGAAGGGCAAAAAGGTAGGGATTATCGGCTATGGAAGCCAGGGAAAGGCGCACGCGCTTAACCTGAAAGACAGCGGCGTGGATGTCCTGGTGAGCGAGCTGGAAGGTACGCCGAATTATAAGATTGCGGTGGCGGACGGTTTTAAACCGGTCGGCGCGGATGAGGCAACAAAGAAGTGCGATGTGATTATGATGCTTGTGCAGGATAATGTGCAACCGGCGGTTTACAGGAATTTCATCGCGCCGAACCTGACAAAGGGCAAAGCGTTGGGATTTGCGCATGGTTTTTCAATTCATTTCAGCCAGATAGTTCCGCCGAAAGACGTTGATGTATATATGGTGGCTCCCAAGGGTCCGGGGGACCTGGTAAGGGAACAGTTCGCGCAGGGGCAGGGTGTGCCCTGCATAGTAGCGGTCTATCAAAATCCGAGCGGTACGGCGATGAAGCTTGCTCTCGCGTATGCAAAGGGACTCGGCGGCACAAGATGCGGTGTAGTTGAAACCACATTTAAGGAAGAAACGGAAACGGACCTTTTCGGGGAACAGGCAGTGTTGTGCGGCGGCGCCACACAACTCATAAAATACGCGTTTGAAACTCTCGTTGAAGCTGGATATCAGCCGGAGATAGCATACTACGAAACCTGCCATGAACTGAAACTCATCGTTGACCTGATTATACAGAGGGGCATACAGGGTATGCGCAGGGTCATAAGCGATACGGCGGAATACGGCGATATGACCAGGGGACCGATGGTTGTTGACGAACAGGTGAAAGAAAACATGAAGAGCGTCCTCGGTGAGATACAGAGAGGAGAGTTTGCCCGGGAATGGATTACGGAGAATATGGTCGGAAGGCCTGTTTTCAATGCCCTTGAACGTCAGTCCGAGGAACACCTGATAGAGAAGGTAGGAAAGCAGATGAGGGCCATGATGCCCTGGCTGAAAAAATAATATCGGCTCCATTATCCGGGTTACCTTTTCAAGGTGACAAATGAGGTTATTTACAGGGATAAGGATACCAGGGGAAATAAAGGGAAAGATAGCCGAGGTCAGCCGCAAGCTTGAGAAAAAGATAAAGGAGGCCAGGATAGTCGTTCCCGAGAACCTGCACATTACCCTGAAATTCCTCGGTGAAATACCGGAGGAGCGAATACCGTCAATTGCGGATATTCTGAAGGATATTGCGAAAGACTGCGCGCCCTTCATGACTGAAGTGAGGGGCGCGGGGGTCTTCCCTGATGAAAGAAACCCGAGAGTTTTCTGGATAGGGTGCGAATCCTGCGGAAGACTTAAGAAGCTAAACGCCCTTATAGAAAACCGTCTTGAACCCGAAGGATTCACGAGAGAAAACCGTTTCAAAGAACACATCACCATAGCCCGCTTCAAGTCAACCCCAAAGATAGCTTTCATAAGTGAAATTATCGGGATTTACAGGGATGAAGTCTTCGGTGTCATGAATATTGATGCGATAGAACTCATACGAAGCGACCTTTCACGCTTCGGCCCTTCTTATACGACTATGCGCTTCATGCAACTCGAAAAGCATAGGTTTTGCGATTGACGCATGAGAGAGGTATGTGCTATATTTTAAAATAATAAATTTTGACGCCGAAAAAAACAAGGGGGGAGATTAATGGACAAAGAAAAGGCGCTTGAGATGGCGATAGGGCAGATAGAAAAGGAGTTCGGCAAGGGTGCGATAATGCGGCTGGGCGAAAAATCCGGCATAGAAGTGCCCGCCATTTCTACAGGAGCCGTTTCTCTGGACATCGCACTGGGTGTGGGCGGTATACCGCGCGGAAGGATAATAGAGATATTCGGTCCGGAATCGTCGGGAAAAACGACCCTTGCTCTGCATGTTCTCGCTGAAGCTCAGAAAGCCGGAGGGCAGGTAGCTTTTATAGACGCTGAGCACGCCCTTGATCCCGACTATGCAAGAAAACTCGGTGTCAAGATTGAAGACCTGCTTATCAGCCAGCCTGACACAGGTGAACAGGCGCTGGAGATTGCCGAATCGCTGATACGAAGCAACGCCATTGATGTTGTTGTGATTGATTCGGTCGCGGCGCTTGTTCCCAAGGCAGAACTTGAGGGTGAAATGGGAGAAAGCATCATGGGACTTCAGGCAAGGCTGATGTCCCAGGCGCTGAGAAAGCTTACCGGATACATCAGCAAATCAAAAACCTCGGCGATTTTCATAAACCAGTTGAGAGAAAAGATAGGCGTTTTCTTTGGAAATCCGGAAACGACTCCCGGCGGCAGGGCTTTGAAGTTTTACGCTTCCGTCCGTCTTGACGTGCGCAGGATAGAGAGCATAAAGAGAGGTACGGATATCATCGGGAATAGGGTAAGGGTCAAGGTGGTGAAGAACAAGGTTGCCCCGCCGTTCAGGGAAACGGAACTGGATATGTATTATGGAAAGGGGATAAGCAAGGAAATATCTTTGATAAACGCCGCTGTGCAGTACAAGATAATTGAAAAAAAAGGCGCTTATTTTCAGTATAATGGAAGTTCATTAGGACAAGGGATGGAAAATGCCGTTGAAAACCTGAAGAAAGACGAGAAGCTTCTCACGGAGATTGACGGCAAGGTAAGGGAGGCGTCTGGATTGAAAGCAAAGAAGGAAGAGAAAGGAAAGGGGAAGGAATAATTAAGGGAGAGACTGCTACGACAAACGATATTCCGCAATGACAATAGGAGGTGCAGATGAAAGAGATAGGGATAGGTCTTATCGGATACAAGTTCATGGGAAAGGCCCATTCTCACGCATACAAGGATGTCGGAATATTCTTTGATTTGCCTGTTGACCCCAGGATGAAGGTTATATGCGGACGCGCGGAAAAACCTTTGAAAACAGCAAAAGAAAAATTCGGCTGGGATGAATATGAGACTGACTGGAGAAAGGTCGTAAGAAGAAAGGACGTTGACATAATTGACATAACTACCCCGCCCAACGCACATAAAGAAATAGCCATAGAGGCGGCTAAGGAAGGCAAGACGGTATTTTGTGAAAAACCGCTCGCTTCAACAATAAGGGATGCTTACGAGATGGTGGAGGCGGTGGAGAAGTACGGGGTGAAGCATGCTGTATGCTTCAATTACAGGAAGCTTCCAGCCATCGGACTGGCAAAGCAACTTATTGAGACGGGTAAACTGGGTAAGATATTCCATATGAGAGCTGTATACCTGCAGGACTGGATAATAGATCCGGAATTTCCTTTGGTATGGCGTCTGGAAAGGGATGTAGCGGGCAGTGGTTCTCATGGCGACTTAAATGCGCACCTGATTGATATGGCAAGATACCTTGTGGGAGAATTTGACGAGGTAATCGGCATGAGTAAGACGTTTATTAAGGAACGGCCTCTGATAAGGGAAACGGGTGAGCTTGAGACCGGCCTGAAGGACAAGGCAAAATCTGAGGGAAAAGGAACTGTTACGGTGGATGACGCAACGCTTTTCCTTGCACGCTTTAAAAATGGCGCAATTGGTTCCTTCGAGGCGACGCGGTTTGCCGCCGGCAGGAAAAACGGACAAAAGTTTGAGATTAACGGGAGCAGGGGCAGTATAGTTTTCAACCTGGAAAATCTTAATGAACTTCAGTATTGCAGTATGGACGACCCGGAATATGCTCAGGGGTTCAGGACGATAATTGCGACGGATGCTTCTCATCCGTATGCTGGAAACTGGTGGCCTGCAGGACACATAATCGGTTACGGAGAGACGTTTATCAACATAGTTGCAGACCTTTTGAATTCTGTTGCAGAAGGGAAAAATCCGAGCCCCGATTTCTATGACGGGATAAGATGCCAGGAAGTTTTGTGCGCCGTTGAGGAATCGATAGGCAAGAGGAGCTGGGTGGAGGTGAAGGAAAGATAGGGTAAAGGGACAAAATCATCCCCCCCCCTCACAGGAGAGCTTATCATATGAGAGTTCGGGGCAAATAAAACTTTTGCCTGTTTTTCGCATCTAAAGGATATTGGTTAATGAAAGAAGGAGGAGCCGATGAAAAAGGCAAAATTTATAGCGGCGGGGATTGTATTAGGGGTTGTTGCAGCGGGATTGCTGGCGAATACCGTGCATTTGCCGGGAACCTTTTTACTGGACGGCAAAAAGGTTAGCCAGTCGCCGTATGTGTTTACAGCCGCAAACGGCGAACTTCTGACTCTGCAAAATGCATTTGTTGAAATTGCCAGAGCGGTTAAACCTTCGGTGGTTCAGATAACAACGGAAAAGACAGTTACAATGCGCTACTGGGACCCGTTCGGAGACATGGAAGGATTCTTCCGGTCTCCGTTAGATGACTTTTTTGGCGCGCCGAGAAGAAGGAAGGAATCTCCGAAGACCTTTGAAAGAAAACAGCAGGGACTGGGTTCCGGCTTTATAGTGGATACTGAAGGGCACATTATTACAAACAATCACGTGATAGGCGGCGTTGATAAGATTCTTGTGAAATTGCAGGATGATACGCACCTGTACGAAGCAACGGTAGTGGGGACGGACCCGAAGACAGACCTTGCCTTAATAAAGATAGCTGCAAAGCGTCCTCTGCCCGCCGTGAGACTTGGGGATTCGGAATCTATACAGCCCGGAGAGTGGGTCATGGCGATAGGAAATCCTATGGGCTTGACCGCAACGGTTACGGTGGGGATTGTAAGCGCTAAGGGAAGGACGGGATTCGGCATCACGCAGTATGAGGATTTTATCCAGACCGATGCGGCAATCAACCCCGGCAATTCAGGGGGGCCGCTCATCAATATAAATGCGGAGGTGGTAGGCATAAACACCTTTATCGTATCTCCGCAGGTCGCGGAAGGGCTGGGGTTTGCCATACCCGTGAATATAGCAAGGCAGATATTTTCACAGCTGAAGGAAAAAGGAAAGGTTGTCAGGGGCTACCTTGGCGTTATTCTCCAGCCGCTTGATGAAGAACTTGCACAGTCTTTTAATCTGAAGCATACCCGGGGAGCTCTTATATCGAGGGTGATGCCAGGCACGCCTGCTGAAAAAGCCGGAATTAAGGAAGGAGACATAATTTTAAAGTTCGATGGCAGGGATATCGAGGGAATGCAGAATCTGCAGATGAAGGTTGCGTCTGCCCCGGTAGGCAAAAAGGTGTCGGTAACGGTATGGAGAGATGGAAAAGAGGTTGTCCTGTCGATGATAACCGGCGAAATGCCCTCAGACGATACGCTGGCCAAGGCCGTTGGCGAAGAGATGTGGAGAGGGATGCGTGTGTCTGAAATCTCCAGAGAGGTAAGGGAACAGTTCAACGTGACCGATGAAAGCGGCGTCGCTGTAATCGCCGTAGAGCCCGGTTCAAAAGCTGAAGAGGCGGGGATAGGCGCGGGGATGTTGATTAAGACCATTAACGGCATATCCGTAAAGGGGTTGCAGCATTATAGTACAATGGTCAAAAATATACCCGGCGATAAGAACGTGCGCCTGTTGGTTAAACGCGGGGAACAGAGCAGGTTCGTGATACTTAAGGGTGAAAAATAAGCAAGCTTATTCAAGGGCAATCAGGATGCTTTCCCGCAGGGGTTATTCTGAAGAGGAGCTGAGGGAAAGACTGAGAGACTTTGCATCGGAAGAGGAAATAAACGAGATATTGCGGGAATGCAAACGTAAAAACTACCTGAATGACAAGACGCTTGCAGAACTTCTTGCCGATAAATATCTGAAAAAGGGAAAGGGGTATTTCTACATAGCTTCAATTCTCAGGAAGCGCGGGATACCCGGAGATATAATAGAAAGCTTTAAGGAAAATTTTGATTTTGAGAATGAGTTTAAGACAGCCCGGAAATATTTTCTTGAAAACCGAAAGAAGAAAAAACTTTCGACACTGGTCTTTTCGTTAAAAAACAGTGGTTTTTCATTTTGTACGGTGCACCGGTTGATAAATAATATACGAGAAGATAACCAAATAGAATCCCCACATCTTGACCCTCTACCTCCGCAGAGGGAGAAAACGGGCAGGGAAAAGGAATGAATGGACAGCAAAACAATAAGGGCTTTATACCTGGATTATTTCAGAGAAAAAGAACATGCTGTTGTTCCGGGCAGCGGCCTGATTCCGCATGACGACCCCACTCTGTTGTTTACCAGCGCAGGAATGGTGCAGTTCAAGAAGCTGTGGGCAACTCCAGCCGCCCTGCCGTATTCGAGAGTGGCAACCTGCCAGAAATGCATGAGGGCGGGGGGCAAAGACAGCGATATCGACAACATCGGCATCACAGGCAGGCACCATACCTTCTTTGAAATGCTCGGTAATTTTTCGTTCGGCGATTATTTCAAGAAAGAAGCTATAGAGTGGGCGTTCGAATTTGTTATCTCCCGCCTGAAAATCAAGGAAGACGTTATCTGGGCGTCATACTACGAGAAAGATGATGAGACCTGCGGCATATGGAAAAAATACCTGCCTTCAGACAGGATAGTGCCGCTTTCCGAAAAGGATAATTTCTGGGGGCCTGCCGGAGATACCGGACCCTGCGGACCCTGCACGGAACTCTATATTGATTTCGGGAAAGATAAATCCTGCGGGCAGGACTGCAAGCCCGGATGCGAATGCAGCCGCTTCCTTGAATTCTGGAATCTTGTATTCCCGCAGTATGACAAGCAGAAAGACGGTTCAATGCCTCCTTTGAAGAGAAGGGGCGTTGATACCGGCATGGGGCTGGAAAGAATCGCGAGAATCCTGCAGAATGCACCGTCTAACTACGAGACCGACCTTTTTTTGCCCATCATAAAAGAAATAGAAAAAATCTCCGGACATAGTTATCAAGATAAAGAGAAGAAACCGCAGTTTCGGATAATCGCCGACCACATAAGAGCGGCCGTTTTTCTCATAGACGACAACATCCTTCCGTCGAACGAAGGGAGAGGATACGTTTTAAGGAGAATACTTAGGCGAGCAGGCATAACCGGTTCCAGTCTCGGAATAAACGAGATTTTTCTCAATCATCTCAGTTATGTGCCGATAAGAATAATGCAGGATGCATATCCGTCATTGAAGGAGCATGCCGAGCTGATAAAGAAGGTCGTACATGAAGAAGAAGAAAGGTTTCAGGCACTCCTGGACTCCGCAGGCAAGAATTTCCATGATGTAACAGGCCAGATTAAGGATGAGATTATCCCGGGAGAGCTTGTGTTCAAACTTTACGATACGTACGGGATTCCCAGGGACCTTATCGAAGACCTGGCGTCTCAGGAAAACAGGATAGTAGATTGGAACGGTTTTGATAAACAACTTGAGGAGCAAAAACACATTTCAAGATTTTCTACAAGCGCCGGATTGCATAAAACGGCTGTGCTGGAGAAGAGTCCGCTGAATGAAACGGTATTTCTCGGCTATTCCGGAACAGAAGGTGAAGGAAATATCGTTGCAATCTACAGGGACGATAAGAAGAACTTTTATATCGTTCTGGACAGAACTCCGTTCTACCCTGAGAAGGGGGGACAGGTTGGTGACCGGGGAACGCTGAAAAATGCGGATATGAGTTTTGATGTGACCGATACGCAGATTGACGAGAAAGGGATTATATATCACATAGGCAAACTGAAAAAGGGCGATTTTGATAGGTTGATGCAAAATACAAAGGTAATCGCCGCCGTTGACGCTGAATTCAGAAAGGCGGTTTCAATCAATCATACAGCGACGCATCTTCTGCACTATGCTCTGCGGCAGGTGCTTGGAAACGGCATAAGGCAGGCCGGTTCATACGTGGCAGGCGGAAGGTTAAGGTTTGATTTCGTGTGCTTTGAGAATCTTGACGAAGAAAAGGTTGAAAAGGTTGAGTCTATAATCCAGGAAAAGATTATAAAAAACAGTCCGGTTGTTGTTGAGGAGATGTCCCTTGATGACGCTATTGGCAGGGGCGCGATAGCTCTTTTCCACGAGAAATACGGTGAGAAGGTAAGGGTTATACAGACAGGGGATTATCATGCGGAAGTATGCGGCGGTACGCACACTGACACGACGGGAAGTATGCTGTTGTTCCGGATAACGGGTTTCTCCAGCATAGGCAAGAATCTCAAGCGCATTGAGGCCGTGACGTACAGGGAGGCGCTGGGAATACTTGAAGGTTGCAAGAAAACAATCGACCGGATTG
>JAKJFI010000095.1 GCA_022704985.1 Candidatus Omnitrophota bacterium
CGGGCGGTGCGTGGAGATACGACCCGCCGTTGAAAATCGAGAAGGATTTTGAACGTCTGCGTATGCCCTTATTCACCTATGACGAGAAGGCTTCTTCTGAAAGAATGGAACGGGCTGCCGAACTTCTGGATGGTGTTATGCCCGTAAGAATGACGGTTGCTCCGTTGCTTAACGCCTCGCTCGGATACGCTGCGGCTGATTTGCGCGGACTCGAACAAATAATGATGGATATGATTGCGGAGCCTTCATTGATGCACCGGCTTATGTCTTTCTTAAGAGATTCGGTGTTGTCAGCCATTGAGCAGGTTGAGGCAACCGGGCTTCTCGCTCCCAACAACACTGGTCCCATGATATGCAGCGAACCCATAGGGAAAACGGGAGATGGGGAGAAGCTGTCCTGTAAAAATTTATGGTGCATGACAAACTCGCAGGAATTCGACCAGGTTTCTCCTGCAATGTGGGAGGAGTTTTGCCTTAATTATCAGAAACCCATTCTGGAGTGTTTCGGGCTGGTGAGTTACGGTTGCTGTGAGAACCTGACAAAAAAGATTGATGGAGTGCTGTCGATACCGAACCTGAGAATTTTCGTGTGCAGTGCATGGACAGACCTGTCAAAAGTTCTTGAGAAAACCGGAAAAAACTATTGCATCATGTGGAGGCAGAAGGCAAGCGATGTTGTTATGCCGGATAATACCGAAGGCATAAGGAAACATCTCATGGAAGGTGCGGCGAAACTCCAGGGGCACTTTTACCAGATAGTTTTGAGGGAACTGCAAACTCTTGCCGGGCACAAGGATAGGCTTTACGAATGGACCCGGATTGCAAAGGAGTGTGCGCAACAGTATGCCTGATATCTGTCAGGTCAGTAAGCGGAGGGCGGTTTCCATTCCCAGAAATTCAATGTGTTTCCATCTACAGGGCAGGTTTTTGGGGTTATGAGCTTGTAATTGGGCCATCTGCCGCAGTCAAACCTTGTTTTTCCCTTTGCAGTGTTTACCGGACACGTATTGTATATCTTGTGGAAACCCTCGTATGTTTGACAACCGCATGACGTCCTGCCGCATTTTTCACATTTTAATTTTGGGACTATTGTGGCGCCGATACGCAGAAAATAACCTTCAAATTTCACCTTGCCTCCGCATTCCATGCAGGTAAATCCTTCAAAACCGGTGAAATTAATCTTCCAGAATCGTATCTCTGTGCTGTCAGCGCGGAATTCCTCCTGATAGTTATGCGGAAGATAAATCATCTTGGGTATCCCTATTCCCATCCGGTCCGTTTTCGCATAAACCGCAGGAAGATATTTTATGACGTATGCCGGCAGTTTGCTGTCATGTATCTCCATTGCAGTTTTGAAAGATACGCTCATGGTGATGTATAACAGACCGGTAAAGATAAAACCCTCAAGGATGCCGGGAATGATTCCGAACAGCCTGTCAACGATGTGTTTTGTGTCAACCCTCTTTCTCAATACCTCAAGAAAGAATATGAGCCCGAATACCAGGAGAAAAACTGTCGCAAGGAAACATGTCAGTTCGGCGGCATTGCCTTCTATGTTGAATTTTGAAAGCAGATTGACGGGGGCCCTATATACTATTGAAGCGAGCGCTATTCCGCCTATGGTGCCTGTGAGGTCCACGAGGCTCCCTACAAAGCCCCGTACTATGCCCAGCATGAGCATGCTTATGAAGATTATGGAAATAATGATGTCTATTCCCGTGAACATACCTAATATGATACAACAATAAATGTAAACAGGAAAGAGGCTGTTTAGATACAACCCCTTTCCTATTTTCTGTGATTCTTATCGTTTTTCCTCAACCGTCCGGTTATTTGAGTTTTGACTGCGGTAAAGGTTTCCCTTTGAACTTCCTGTCATTCCCCTTACCTTTCCATTGTTTCTGCATTGTCTTCATCTGGTTCTTCAAATCCTGGTATTCCGTATCATTTTCAAGTTTTGCATCAAGTTTCTCCTTCATCTGCTTATGCAGTTCCTTCATCTGTCCAAGTATTTCCTGAAGTTCTGCATCGTTATCGATAGCTTTTTTCTCAATATCTCTCATCTGCTGTCTTATCTGCAGTGCGTCTTTCAGCTTTTCCCTGGGGCATTCTGTATTTTCAGCGTTCAGCGTCATGCCGATGCCCAGCAGGACAAGAAGTCCTGCCATTGTTAGCCCTTTCTTCCTCATTGTTCTCACCTCCTTGCTCCGAAACCGATGGTTTTTGCCGTTGCGAGTGTTTACTTGGCAATAAACTTATTAATAGATTGCTTTGGTTTAACCTCACAATGACAAGAAATGAGCGCTCATGATTTTCCTTGTTTTTCTGTATTTTAGACGGTTGACAGTGTGCAGGGTTTAGTGTATCTTATAGCCTGAAATGAAAAAGAAAATTGCAGTTTTTGACCTTGACGGAACTCTTATTGATGCGTATCACGGTTTTTCCAGAGCATTTAACTGCGCTCTGGAGAATCTGGGTTACCCGGCGGTTTCTGAAGAAGTTGTAAAAAGGGCTGTGGGCGGAGGGGACAGGGACCTTGCCGAGAAGTTCGTAAAAAAGGAGGATGTTTCCCGTCTGTTATCCATGCTCAGAAAGGATTGCATGAAATTTTTCACCGAGGGCATCAGGTTGCTGGAAGGAAGCGAGGAGATGCTCTCTTATCTAAAACAAGAGAATCTCAGGATAGGAATAGCGACAAACAGGCGGAGATTCGCCGTCGAACCTCTGCTTGATGAATTGAATATAAGGCAATACTTTGATATAATATGCACGACTGACGACGTTGAAAATCCGAAACCATATCCGGATATGCTTATCAAGGTAATGAATTCCTGCGATGCGCGAAGCAAAGACGATGTTTTTTTCGTCGGAGATATGGATATAGATTATTACACGGGCAGAAACGCCGGGATTGATACCTATATAGTCGCGACCGGCTCTTCATTCAGGGAAAATCTGGAAAAGCTTGAAGACATAAAATTGTTTGATAACCTGGTAACGCTGAAGAGATATTTAGAAACAGAATCATAGCCCCTCATTAACAAAGGCAGTTGTGAGCAATAACAGGTTAGTTGCAGAAAAAACTTGTTTTATACTCTAACCTTTCAACTGACAACTGTTTTAAGTAGTTCGGGGTAAAGGAGATTGCGATGGAAATAGTTGATGTGTTTGCAAGGGAAATTCTGGATTCGCGAGGAACTCCGACCGTGGAGGTTGAGGTTTTCCTTGAAGACGGAGAAACAGGCAGAGCCGCAGTGCCTTCCGGTGCGTCAACAGGGGAAAGAGAAGCTCTTGAATTGCGTGACGGGGGCAAGCGATTTCTCGGCAAGGGCGTGGAAAAAGCGGTGAATAACGTGAATGAAATCATCGCCCCTGAACTTGAGGGGATGATTGTATATGAACAGAGGGCAATTGACAACTTTATGATAGAGCTTGACGGTACGGAGAACAAGTCAAAGCTCGGGGCAAACGCTATCCTGGGGGTGAGCCTTGCAACAGCAAGAGCGGCGGCCGCTTCTCTTGGCGTTCCGCTCTATTTTTATCTGGGAGGATTGAAGGCCAATTTCCTTCCGGTTCCGATGTGCAACGTTATCAACGGGGGAATGCATGCCGATAACAACCTGGATATCCAGGAGTTCATGATAGCGCCCATAGGTGCGGAAAACTTCAAGGATGCTTACAGAATGGTAGCCGAGGCATTCCAGGTTTTGAAGAAAACGCTTAAAGAAAAAGGATATACGACTTCGGTTGGCGACGAAGGCGGGTTCGCTCCAAACCTGAAAAGCAATGAAGAAGCGATGGAACTGATAATAAAGGCGATTGAAAAAGCGGGATATAAACC
>JAKJFI010000005.1 GCA_022704985.1 Candidatus Omnitrophota bacterium
TTCTTCTCCTACAACGGCGTATATATAGTCTTTGTGAGCTTCCGGGAGGAACTTGAGTTTTCTCTGTCCGGAACCGAGTCCCTTGCCAGTGATTCCGCCTGAACCCATTGCTATTAGTGACTGCATCGGCTGGTATCCGGCTCCCTGAACATCCGCGCTGGGATTGAAGTAGGTTTTGATTCTTTGCAGTCTATAAGGGAACATGAAGATTAATCCGACGAACAGAAGTATCCCTGAAAGCAGAAAAATTAATATGTGCTTTATCCGCGCACCCGCTATGTACATCATGAGGAGAAACGTTGCGAATATGACGGCGAGAGTGCCGATGTCTTTCTGAATCTGCAGGATGCCCGTAATGAGGACGAAGAAAAACAGAGGCACAACAAGGGCTTTCAGGTGTCCCGTATAGGTCTTCTTTCTCCTGAGATAATCCGCCAGGTAAATGATAAACGTGAATTTTACGAGTTCCGCTGGTTGAAAACTCAGAGGTCCGATTCTTATCCACCGGAGGCTCCCGAAAAGCTTCGGCAGCGGAAGAATCAGCAGTGAGAGCGCGAAAATGATAAAGCTGTTTTTCTCGAGAGACCTGATGTCTATCTTGTTAAGCAGGTATAGCCCTATGCCGCCGAGTACAAGCCATATAAGGTGTTTTTCAAAGTAATAAGCGGGATTGCCGGTTCTTTCAATGCCATAGATTGAACTGGAGCTGAGAACAAAGACACTGCCAAGTATTATGAGTGCGGCTCCGGAGAACCATATCCTAAAGTAAAGACTGTACCTCTTTTTTAAAAACATTTCCACGCTCCTTATAGTCTTTGAACATGTCGAATGAAGAGCATCCCGGGGAAAAAAGAACAATATCTCCAGCCGTTGCATTCTCCAGTCCGGTCGTTACCGCGGATGCCATCGTTCCTGCGATTTTGCACGGTATTCCGGTGTTTTTAAATTCTTCCGCAAGAATGTTTTTTGTTTCTCCCATGAGAACCAGCATTTTTACACGTTTATCCATATACGGGATGACTCCGGAGAAAGAGGTTCCCTTGTTCTTGCCGCCCATTATCAGTATTACATTGCATTGTTTTTTCATGCTTCTGAGAGCGTTTATAACGGAATGCGGGTTCGTTGATTTTGAGTCATTTATAAACAGGATTCCGTCAACCTGTCCGGCATTTTCAAGTCGGTGGGAAAGGGGAATGAACTCATGCAACGTGCGTTCTATTGTTTTCCTGTCGGTTATCCCGCAAATGAGTCCCATGAGAACGGAAGCCATAATATTCTCTTCATTTCCTTTGCCAACGAGTTTTGTCCCTGATATGTCGGCTATCCGCTTTGCGGTTCCGTTGAAGTTTGAGATTATTTCTGTACCATCCATGTGCAGTCCTTTTTCCGCTGTTTCAGCCTGACTGAAAAATAAGTTTTCAGCCCTGGATGTTGAGGCGATGTTCCGGCATAAGGTATCGTCATGGTTGAAGACGGCGAAGTCCGTTCCGTCCTGGTTGATAAAAAGACGCCGTTTTGCTTCAACGTATTCCTTCATTGAGGGATGCCTGTCGAAATGGTCTTCGGCGATATTCATCAGGCAGGCGACACGGGGCCTGAACTGCGAAATCTTTTCCAGCTGGAAACTGCTTACTTCCACTATTACCCACGTTTTCATGGATACCCGGTCCAGTTCGCCTATGAAGGTGTTGCCTATGTTGCCGCAAACGACGCAATCCATGTCCGCATTCCGGAAGAGAGCGCCCGTAAGCGACGTAGTCGTCGTTTTTCCATTTGTGCCGGTTATTGCAATGATATTCCTGCTTTTTGAAAAGCGGAATGCCAGTTCAATTTCGCTTATAACGGGGATTTTAACGGCATTTGCGTATTTCACTGGGAGAGATTCATCCGGTATGCCGGGACTGACAACCAGTAGGTCCATATCTTCGAGGAATTTTTCAGTATGACCGCCCGTTTCCGTTTTTATGTGCCTGTTTTGCAGAAGGGAGGCGTTATTTTCGACAACTTCGCCTGAGTTGTTTTCCGTAACCCATACATCCGCCCCTCTGCTTTCAAGGAAGAGTGCGGTATCAATGCCGGTCTTTCCCATTCCGGCTATGACAATCTTCTTGTTGTTTATTTCCATAGTCCTACCGTATTTTCAGCGTAACCATCGTGAAAAGGGCAAATATTATGCCAACTATCCAGAAACGCACGATGACTTTTGATTCAGGGATTCCTTTGAGCTCGAAATGGTGGTGCAGTGGGGTCATGAGAAAAATCCTCTTGCCCCTGGTCTTGAAAGATGCAACCTGTAGTATCACCGAGGCGGCTTCGAAAAAGAATATACCGCCGACGATGATGAGTGAAAGCTCCTGTTTTACTATAATCGCGAGAAGCCCTATTATGCCGCCAAGCATCAGTGCGCCTGTATCTCCCATGAATATCTGTGCGGGATAACAGTTATACCATAAGAACCCCAGGGAAGAGCCTATGAGCGCGCCCGCAAAAACGGTTACCTCCTCTGCGCCCCTTATGTACGGTATGTTCAGGTATTCGGCGAATTTTATGTTGCCGGCGACATAGGATATCGCCCCGTATGCAAGCGCAACCATGAGCACGCATCCTATGGCGAGTCCGTCCATGCCGTCGGTAAGGTTGACGGCGTTTGAGGTCGCCACGACGATAAGCGTCGCAAAAAGGATGTAGTATGCGCCCAGAGGGATGATAACCTTCTTAAAAAAGGGAAGGTGAAGGTCGGTATTAAAGTTCAGCCCGGAATTGTAGTACAATACGCATCCTGCAATAAACCCTATACCTATCTGCCCGAGTATCTTGACCAGCGGCCGCAGTCCCTTGTAGCTTTTGTTCCTCAGTTTTATATAGTCGTCCCAGAAGCCGAAGAATGCCAGCCAGAGGGAAAAAAATACCAGGAGAAGGATATAGGTGTTTTTCATGTCTGTCCACAGGATGACCGACAGCATTAGACTTCCCAGTATCATAAGTCCGCCCATCGTGGGAGTTTTTTCCTTACTGTCCTGCCGGAAACTAAGCATGTTGGGGTGGCAGAGGTTCCGGAGTCCTGAAATTACACTTGAGCCGAAAATTATAAGGACAAACAGTGACGTGAGAGTGGCAAGTACCGTTCTGACTGTCACGTATCTGAATACGTTGAATCCGAACCAGTAGTCAGTAAGGTTATATAGAATTTTGTATAGCATCGGTCCCCCTTCAATTACCGCATAAATTGTTGACGACGCGTTCCATGTGCATTGTTCTTGAGCCCTTGACGAGGAATGCGTCACCTTTTCTTGCCAGACCTGAAAGATACCGGTTAAGCGTTTCAATATCCTCGAAATGCCTGTGCGTTTTTCCTGACGTTTCGGATATAAGCCTGCTCTGCGAACCGAGGGTGACTACCATGTCTATGTCAAGTTTTCCGGCAGCCAATCCCGTATTGCGGTGAAGCAGGGAAGAAAATTTTCCGAGTTCGGCCATATCCCCCAGGACAGCTATTTTGCGTCTGAAATTTTTTCTGGACAAACTTTCCATGGCAGCCCTTACGGAATTGGGATTGGCGTTGTAGGTTTCGTCTATGACGGTAACGTTTCCTGTTTCGTGGACGAGCCCTCTGCCTGCCAGGGGTGTCATCTCTGCAAAAACTTCTGTGATTCTTGCCGGATTAATGCCGAATTTCTTCCCGAACGCGAGTGCCGCGAGCGCCGGATAAACTATCGTGGTATTCCAGAAGTTGAGCCTGAAAACATGTTGATTGCCCTCGATTCCGAATGTGAAAAAATTATTGCCCTCTTCTATTACTACTCCCCTAATGTCAGCTCCTTTTCTCAATCCGAAACTCAGCGTTTTGCAGGAATGCGCCTTTTTTTTCAGGAAGGGGAAGAATCTGTTGTCGTAGTTGAGCAGGCAGAATTTTTCTCCGCTCAGGGTTTCAATGAGTTCCGATTTTGCATCGGCTATATCCAGCCCGTTTCTGAAAAAACCAAGGTGAGCGGAAGCTACGGTGGTGATAATACCTGCTTGAGCCCGCGCTATTTTTCCCATATAGCGGAGCTCGTTTTTTCTGTTCATCCCCATCTCAAGAACGCAGAAATCGGTCTTTCTGTCTATACTGAAAATGGAAAGCGGCAATCCCAGCTGGTTGTTAAGGTTGCCCGCCGTGCCTTTAACGTTATATTTGAGAGAAAGCGTTCTTTTGATAAATTCTTTCGTCGTGGTTTTGCCGTCGCTGCCGGTCACACCGATTGCATAAACCCTGAATTGCTTTCGGTATCCCGCGGCGATGTCTCCCAGCGCTTTCTGCGTGTTCCGTACGACTATCGTTTTTCCGTGCGGCCGTTCGTTCTTTTTTTCGGATATGACCGCTACAGCTTCTTTTTTAAGCGCCTCCTCCAGAAAATCATGCCCGTCAAAATTATCCCCTTTTATCGCAATGAAGAGTTCTCCCTTCTTTATGGTGCGCGTATCCGTGGATATTCCACTGCAACGCTGATTGAGGATTTTCCTGTCAACGGTGCGGCCTTTACACCAGCGCGCTATCAGGTCTAATTTAACCGGTTCCATTTAATTCGCGGATGTTCATACAGCACTTGTTGCTCTCTCACGGGGAAAAAGCAAGATGTGCCGGTCGTTCATCCTTAAAGTTTTTCGAGACGTATCGCCTTCCGTGCCTCTTCTCTGTCGTCAAACGGTATCGTCGTGCTTGCCAGTATCTGGAACGTTTCATGCCCCTTGCCAGCGATTACAACACAGTCGCCTTCTCCCGCAAGTGATATGGCTTCCTTTATTGCCCTCTTCCTGTCAGCGATGGAGACATATCTTTTTCTGTGAAAGAAGGGGATGCCCTTCTCTATGTCCCGTATGATGTCTTCGGGGTTTTCAGAGCGCGGATTATCAGACGTAATGAATACGATATCCGCCATCCTGACAGCGACCCTTCCCATCAGGGGACGTTTGCTCCTGTCCCTGTCTCCACCGCACCCGAATACCAGGATGATGCGCCTGGGATTGAGCTCTTTCACGGATTTTAGAAGGTTTTGCAGAGCGTGGTGGGTATGCGCATAATCCACTATGACGTCAAAAGGCTGTCCTTCGTCCACAGACTCAAATCTTCCCGGAACCGAAGATATAGATTCCAGTCCCTTCTTAACGATTTCTAAAGAGATGTTCTGCGTTGTAGCGAATGCTATCCCTGCAAGAGTATTATATACGTTGCCGAGTCCGCGTATTTTTGTGTGAAACTCATCTTTCTTTCCGTTGACCTCAGCTATAATGCGGTTGCCGTCCTTGTTTATCTTATATTCAACAAGTCTGACATTTGATTTGCCTCTGCCGAAAGTTACGCATTTTATCCCGTTACCTGCAAGCGCCTTGATAAAATATCCGGAATAGGGGACGTCTATATTGACAATGCCTGTCTTATTCTCCTTCCCGCTTTCCTGCAGGTATTTCTCAAAAAACTTTAACTTTGCTTTCAGGTATCCCTTGAAATTTTTGTGGTAATCAAGATGTTCGTGCGAGGCTATATTGGTGAAAATTGCGGTATCAAAATGGAGTTTAGCTATCCTGTCCTGAGCTATGCCGTGTGAAGAAACTTCCATGACCGCCCACGTGCAGTTCTGCTCCAGCATATCCGAGAACATCTTCTGCAGGTCGAGCGATTCCGGCGTGGTATTAACAGAACTGATAACCCTTTCCCCTACCTGGTATGAGATTGTACCTATCAGTCCGCACTTGTTTCCGGAGGATTCGAGTATTTGTTTCAGGATGAATGCAGTCGTGGTTTTCCCGTTTGTTCCGGTAATCCCTGCAAGCCTTATTTTTTTTGAAGGTTCTCCGTAAAAAACGGATGCCAGGTCATGCAGGGCTTTCCTTGTATCGTCGACTATCACCTCTCCCACATCCGAGGGCAGTATAGCGTTTTTTCTTGTTGCGACTATTGTTTTTGCGCCTCTCGAAACGGCATCGTTTATGAATTGGTGACCGTCGGCTGAACTGCCCTTTAGTGCGACGAAAACGAAGTTTTGCTTCACCTTGCGGGAATCGTACGCAATACCCTCCACTTCAAGGTTATTCAGGTTATGTGTTTTTTTAACGTTGATCGCTTTGACGAGTTCCTTTGTCTTCATTGTTTTGTCTTCATCGCCAGCCTGCTGTCTTCCGCCAGTTCCGCAGGCGGCACGTTTTTTTGCTGTAACGTTCTCCATAGGATGTTTCTGAATGCGGGCGCCGCGACGAGTCCCCCGTAGTAAACGGGACGCGGTTCGTCAACCTTAACCAGAATAAGCATCCTGGCTTCGGGGTTGTTGAGAAATCCGACGAAAGAAGCGACGTATCTGCCCTTCGCATAACGGCCATTGACTATTTTTTGCGCGGTTCCCGTCTTGCCGGATATGCTGTAACCCGGTATATTCGCCAGAGGCGCCGTTCCTGACGGTGACGTGACGTCTTCAAGGATGTCCGTCAGGATGCTGCATGTGTTTTTCGAGAGAATTTTCCGCCTCTCCTTGCTTCTGTGCGTGAGTATCTCTTTGGAGTCGCCCTTCACGCTTTTCAAAATGTGCGGATTTACGAGGGAACCGCCGTTTGCTATGGCTGCCATAGCCCGAATACCCTGCAGGGCGTTTATGCCGACTTCCTGCCCTATGGGTATGGCGGTGATTGAATATCCGGACCACTTATTGAGCGGCCGCATAATGCCGCGTATTTCTCCCGGCAGGTCAATCCCCGTAGTTGTTCCAAAGCCGAATCTACAGCAATATTCGTATAACTTCCGTTCACCGAGTCCCATGGCTATCTTGACCGTACCAATATTGCTGGATTTTTCCACGACTTCCCGCAGCGTAAGGTTGTCGTATTCATGAGTATCGTGCAGGTAATGGTCCCTGATGAACCATTTCCCTTTTTCGCAGTATATCACGTCTTCGGGCGAAAAGACTCCTTCTTCGATAGCTGCGGCTGCCGTAACTATTTTGAAGGTTGAACCCGGTTCGAAGAGGTCCGTGACAGCCCTGTTTCTTTTGTCCGAAACACTGTAACGGTCCGGGAAGTTTGGATTATAATTGGGCATGTTGGCCATTGCAAGAATTTCTCCGGTATCATAGTCAATAACGATTGCTGAAACGCTTGCGGCATTGTGTTTTTTGCAAACTGATTCGATTTCTTCCTCAACTATGAATTGCAGTCCGGCATCTATGGTAAGATACAGGTCTTTTCCTTCCTGCGAAGGCGAAAGCTGCTTTTCCACCGAACGTATTAGTTCCCCCGACCCGTCTTTGAGAATCAGGGATAGGCCCTTTTTTCCCTGTAAAAGCCCGTTATAGTAAAGTTCCACCCCCTCAAGTCCGTATCCGTCGGTTCCGGCAAATCCGATTACGTGGCAGGCCAGCGCATCGTTGGGATAGATGCGTTTGTATCCCGGAAGAAAGACCGTGCCGGGGAGTTTTGCGGACGTGAGAGCGGTGTATTCCTCGACTGAGAGCTCCCTTTTGATGAGAGGGTATTTCTGAAGAGTTTTCTTCTTTATTTCCCCGGGACTGATTTTTAGAATGGATGCAAGTTCTTTTTCCAGCCGAGCGGCGTAAGCTGGTTCCTTTTTTTCCGCATGCCTGACCGCCCACGAATCTATATATAGAGAATAGTATGGCAGGCTCATCGCCATGACCTTGCCGTTTCTGTCGTATATAGTACCGCGGGGAACGGGAATCTCTATCTTTTCGTATATGCCTGAGACTTTTGATGGGCGATTCAACACCTGAACTTTTACAAGGGAAAAAAAGACGACAAGGAAAAGGCATGTAAAAGCCATTCTTGTAAATAAAAGTCTTTTCTCGAAGGAATTTTCACCGCGTTCCTGCTTCTGCCGTATTGCCAATATGTACTCCTTCAGGATTAGTTTTCCTGACATCTACGTAACACCACTCGGAGGGGCTCACCAGTTCTATTCCTGCCGCCCGTGCCGTTTTCTGAAGATTCTCAGGCGAAGAAAACATCAGTATCCTTGCCCTGTAATTCTCATTGAGCATAGTCAGCTCTTCATAGCTCTTTTTTGCCTTTTCCATCCTGTAGCCGACCGCAACCAGCTTACAGTACAGGAAAACGTATGAACAGAGGAATATCCACAGGATAATCAGTGATAATCCAAGCGTTGAAAACGACCACCTGCGTTTTTTCATATCGGTTCCTCTTATCATCCTTCTTTCTCTCCCCGAGGGGAGAGAATGAAGATGAGGGGGTGAAGCCTTATATCTTTTCGCATGCCCGGAGTTTTGCACTCCTGCTCTCGGGATTTGCTGAGAGTTCTTCTTCTCCGGCTGTTACCGGTTTTTTTGTCAAAACTGAAAGTGAATCGTTTTTTCTGAAAAAATGTTTTACAATCCTGTCCTCGAGCGAGTGGAATGAAATCACGATTAGCCTTCCGCCGCTTTTCAGCGCGTCTACAGCTTTCTTCAATCCCTGCCGTATCGTTTCTATCTCATCATTGACGGCGATTCTCAGAGCCATGAAAAATTTCGTGGCGGGATGTATTCTTTTTCTGTATCCGCAGTACTGCGCAATGAATTCCGAAAGTTCCGAAGTCGTTTCAAACTTCTTCTCTCTGCGTCTTTCAATTAGGGACGAAACGAATTTCCTTGCTTTTGCTATTTCACCGTATTTTTCAAACACATATACAAGGTCGTTTCTGCTCCACGTGTTTATGATGTCTCCCGCGGTCAGTCCAGCGCTCCTGTCATATCTCATATCGAGAGGCCCATCGTTCTGGAAACTAAACCCTCTTTCTCCGTCATGTATCTGGTTGCTTGAAAAACCGAGGTCCATCAGGATTCCGTCTACGCGCTCAATCCCCTCGCGCTTCAATACCGCGTCAAGGTTTTCATACCCGGAATGTAATGCTCTGAAATTTCCGAATGCGGTAAGCTTTTCAGAAGCATCTTTCACGGCATCTGCATCCTTGTCCAAACCGTACAGAGTGATATTTTTACCCGTTTCCAGTATGTACCGGCTGTGTCCGCCGTGCCCGCATGTGGCATCGACGTATACCCCTCCGTTTTTAACGTCGAGGTATTTCAGCACTTCATTTCTCATTACCGGATAGTGCTCCATCACAGTTCCATAAGTTTTTCCGATATTTCCTCGTAGGTTTTCAGTGAATTTGAATAATACTCATTCCACTTATCTTCATCCCAAAGTTCAATTCTTGTTCCGGCGCCGATTATTACTATGTTCTCGCGTATCCCCGCGTATTCAAGGAGGTTTGCCGGTATCAGAATCCGTCCCTGTTTATCGACGCTTGACTGGAAGGCGCCTGAGAAAAAAAGACGCGTGAACGTTCTCGGGTCTCCTTTGGTGAAGGGGAGTTCTTTGAGTTTCGTGCTCTGGTTGGTCCATTCTTTTTCGGAAAAGAGGAAAAGGCAGTTTTCCAGTCCCTTTATAAGGTAAACAAGACTATTCTTTCCGGATGAAATGAGTGTTCTTAGTTTTGCCGGAATAACTATTCTTCCCTGCTGGTCTGTTTTTCCCCTAAATTCCCCAAAATATACCATTTTCTCCCTTTTGCATATATTAAACACCTATAAAAAATTCTTGTCAAATTTATTTTTTGGGAAAAAAGGTAAATCTCAGGAATTCTTTTTAAGCGCTGACGCACCCTTTTTGCCGAGGTGCGTCAGGTTTAAGAATAAGGCGGGGATTTACCTGTTTTGTATTTTTTGCTGATAGCCGCTTTTTACGTATTCGGCGACAGGGTCTGCCGGCAGGTCTTTCTCCAGGCGCGCTTTTGCCACTATTGGGCGCACATCCGCGTTTATGATTGCGTCGTTGAATGCTCTGTTTGCAAGGATTATTTCATCTTTCCGTCTGTATTCTTCAAGTTCAGCTGTGTTCACCAGCATGGCTCTGGCGAGAGAAAGTTGCAGGGAATCTATGGAATGCAGGATGGCATGGATTCTGTTTTCTCTGCTGCTTGCCTGGTCTATCATATACGCCCAGTTTTTGTCCTGCCGGTTTGTCACGACGTCGCCCTTAACCAGTTCATAAAATATCCTTGCCATTTCCGGATTGGGTTCTACGGCGTGGTCATCGTCAGCCGAATATCGCGTATTGAAATGAAATCCACACGGCATCTTTTCTGCGACAAGCATCGCCACAATCTGCTCTATGTTTGTTCCGTGATGATGGTGTCCCAGGTCTATGAGAACGCCTGCGTTCTTCCCGAGGGATTTCATGAGGATGTAAGAGGTGCCCCAGTCCGGTACGGTAGTGCTGTACGTACCGGGTTCAAAAACCTTGTATTCCAGAAGTATCCTGACTTCATCTGGGAGCGCCCGGGCGCTTTCTATGAGAGATTCTTTCATCATGGAGTAAGCTTCTTTCAGGTCAATCTGTCCGGGGTAGAGCGATCCGTCCGGAAACCACAGGGTAACGATTCCGTTGCCCAGATTTTTTGCTATTTTCCCCGCCAACAAGGTCTGTTCTATATATTTTTTTCTGGTTTTCTCTGTCGGAGAGATAAAGCTTCCGCTTTGAGAACCTTTCAGGAAATAGGTGGGATTGACCGCTCCCAGGGAAAGGCCTCGCGCTTTGCATTCTTCGTTTGTTTGAAGGGCAAGGTCATAATCACCCTCAATGCCGTCCTTTGAGAAATCCCATAATACGTGCGTTGCCACCCGCCCGGAACTTCCTGTGAGTTTGTTGACAAATGCGGCGTCGTCAAGTTTCTGCTGAATGGTTTTTGCGTAACCCGGAGGCATGAAATCGCCGAATCTTCCCCCTCCGAAAGGTCCGAATGCCCATGTGGGAATCTCTACCTGGAACTTCTTCACGGATTCAACAGCTTCTCTGATGCGGTTCTCCCCAAACTCTGCTGTGAGATTCTCTATGCCGTTCTCGATAAATTTCTTTTCCATTGTAATACCTCCTCTTAAAAAAATTATAGTTTGGGTAAAGGGGGGCGGCTCGTAAGCCGGATTCTGTTAAAGCGGTCATTCATCTGGGTTGCCGGTTGCCCGGCAACTCGTGCGGTCAACCCGAACCTGTGAGGGCAGGGGCCTGAAGGTTCTGCTTGACCTTGCTCCGGATGGGGTTTGCCTTGCCCCGGCAGTTACCTGCCGGGCGGTGAGCTCTTACCTCGCCTTTTCACATTTGCCCTCCTTCACCAGGCGTATCGTTGAATACTGCCGCATCAGCGGCAACAACGATACGGTTTAGGAGGGTATCATGTTTTCTGTGGCACTTTCCAGTCCTTGTGGACTGCTCCCGTTAGGAGCCATCTT
This sequence comes from Candidatus Omnitrophota bacterium, assembly GCA_022704985.1. Next base: position 11,268 of record JAKJFI010000005.1, read on the forward strand.
CCCTGCTGGAGTCCGGACTTTCCTCCCCTATGCCTTTTACAAGGCACAGGGGCGGCCGCCCGGCCACCCCCCAAAAAAACACCATATTTCGAACTTTCAAACACTAAATTATAAACACAAGATGAAGAACTCAAAAAAGACTGTCTTTTATGTGTTTGTTGGCAACTCCATCTGCTTCAACGTTCTCTTCTCTCGGTATGTGCGTAAATGTTACGTTATTGTACCCTGAAACAAGACGGGATGCTATAAAATGAAGTTTTTTCAGCCATTCGTCTTTAACCTTGTACTGTCCCTGCATCTGCCTAATAAGCAGAAGACTGTCGCTTTTGATTTCCAGCCGCCCGGGTCTGTAGGCGATGCAGTCAATGAGAGCGGTGATGAGCGCCATATATTCGGCGACATTGTTGGTGGAGGTTCCTATGGAAAGACCTGTTTTTTTCAGCGTTTTTTTATTGTCGCCGCATATGACAATCCCTATTGATGCCCTGCCGGGATTTCCTTTCGAAGCGCCGTCAATATAAACAGTGAGACTATCCATCAGTAGAGAATCCTGCTGCAGTTTTCACATTGTACCGGAGTTTTCTTTGCCTTGACCTTTTCCGCCATATAGGTTGGGACGAAAACCGAGCAACCAGTGCAACTCTCTCCTGCTAATTCGCATATTGCCACACCGTCTTTCTTGCTTTTTCGGATTTTTTCATAAAGAGCAAAGATATCCTTGCTTATTTCGGTGGCCATACTTGCTCTGCGTTCCTCTTTTTCTTTCAGCTGTTGTTTCAGCGCCTCTGTTTTCTGCGTTTCTTCAGCCATCTTTGATTCAATCTCTGCTTTAATCCTTTCGGACTCGGATGTTGCATTTTCGAGCTGTTTGCCCAGTTGTTCGTCTTTTTCCATCAGCAATAAAAGCATGTCTTCAATGGAGGACTTTTTCTTCTTGAAATTTTCTATCTCCGTCAGGATGGAAGAATACTCTTTGTTGGTTTTCACTTCATCGAGCCTTTTCTGCAACTTCTTTGTTTCTTCTTCGTTGCTCAGGAGCTCCAGTTCTTTATCCTTTCGTTCAACCTGAAGCTTTTTCTGTTCTTTCTTTATCAATAGCAGGTCTTTATGCGCCGTCTCAATGGATTGTTCCATCTGTTTTTTCCTGAGGGGGGAATTATCTATTGTTTCGCGGAAATCCTGTATTTCGCTGTCCAGTTCTTGAAGTTTGACCAGTTTCTCAATTTCCTGTTTTAACATGATTCGACATAGTAAAACATATTTGAATTCCTGTCAAAATTTTCTTGGACGGGAGAACTTTCCGGTCTTGCGGGGATACGACGCTTCTATCGTTGATTTTATGCCTCCGCGCGGGCTGAATTCTCCTTTGACCACGCACCATTTGGGTTTGCATGCCTCAACGATGTCGTTCAGTATTCTGTTCACCGCGTTCTCATAGAAGATACCGAGGTCCCTGTATCCCTGAATGTACAACTTTAGTGATTTTAACTCAAGTATGAGTTCATCCGGTTCATATTCAATAGTAATTGTCCCGAAATCGGGCTGACCTGTTTTGGGACATACCGACGTGTATTCTGGGATTGACGTGGTTATGGTATAAGACCTGAAATGATTTTCAAAACATTCTATTCCGGGGAGTACCGTATCAAGTCCGGCATCGGCGCATCTGTCGTATCCTTGTTGTTTTTTGCTTTTCACCTGAAGAATCCTTTTACATAAATGTTGCGTCTTTTCATCACTAAGGTAAAAAAAAGGAGGCCCCGTTGGGCGGGACCTCCTTTTAGTCAAATCTCAGTATTCGGGATAGGGAGGCGGGGTCGGACCTGCTTTTTCTTTCTTCTCAGGTATTTCCGTGACAAGGGCTTCAGTTGTCAGCAGGAGAGATGCTATGCTTGATGCGTTCTCCAGTGCCGTTCTTACAACCTTTGTCGGGTCGACTATCCCTGCCTTGACGAGGTTTTCGTACTCATCTTTTTCCGCGTTGAATCCGAAATTTTCTTCGGATGTATCTTTCACCTTTTGCGCCACGACTGCACCGTCAAATCCCGAGTTTTCGGCGATTTGCCTGATGGGCGCCTCAAGCGCCTTCTTGACGATTATCGTTCCGGTTTTCTCATCCTGGACAGTGAGATTCAGTTTGTCTATCTCTTTCTGGCATCTCAGAAGCGCTACACCGCCGCCGGGAACAATGCCTTCTTCAACCGCCGCTCTCGTTGCGCTGAGAGCGTCTTCAACGCGCGCCTTTCTCTCTTTCATGTCAGTTTCAGTAGGTGCTCCCACGTTGATTACAGCCACTCCGCCGGCCAGCTTCGCGAGACGTTCCTGGAGTTTCTCCCTGTCATAGTCGCTGGTTGTTTTCTCAATCTCGCTCTTTATCTGACCGATGCGTCCCTGTATTTTGGAGGCGGTTCCTGCGCCTTCCACTATGGTGGTGTTTTCTTTGTCAATAATTACCCTCTTGGCTTTTCCAAGCATGCTCAGGTCTATGTTTTCGAGCTTCAGACCGAGCTCTTCCATGATTGCCTGTCCGCCGGTGAGGATTGCGATGTCTTCAAGCATCGCCTTCCGTCTATCGCCAAATCCAGGTGCCTTCACTGCACAGCAGGAGAAGGTGCCCCTGATCTTGTTGACTACCAGCGTTGCAAGGGCTTCGCCTTCAACCTCTTCCGCAATGATGAGCAGAGGTTTGCCTGCCTGGGCGACCTTTTCAAGAAGGGGAAGAATATCCTTTATGGCAGATATCTTTTTGTCATGTATGAGGATATAGACATCGTTCAGGATACTTTCCATTCTCTCTGTGTCCGTCACGAAATAAGGAGAGAGGTATCCGCGGTCGAACTGCATCCCTTCCACGACCTTAAGTTCTGTTTCGGTTCCCTTTGCCTCTTCAACAGTGATTACCCCTTCTTTACCTACCTTGTCCATAGCGTCGGCTATTATGTGTCCAATCTCCGCGTCGTTGGCGGCGGCGATGGTTGCGACCTGCTGTATTTCGTTCTTGTCCTTTATGGGCTTGCTCATCGATTTGAGTTTATCCACAACTGCTTTCACGGCCTTTTCGATGCCCCTGCGCAGGTGTACCGGGTTTGCTCCGGCGGCGACGTTCTTGAATCCTTCTTTTGCAACCGCAAGCGCAAGGATTGAGGCGCTCGTTGTTCCGTCTCCGGCAACGTCGTTTGTCTTGGAAGCCACCTCTCTCAAAAGCTGTGCGCCGAGGTTCACGGTGGGGTCTTCAATCTCAACTTCCTTGGCTATGGTAACACCGTCGTTTATGACGGAAGGCGAACCGAATTTCTTTTCCAGGACTGCGCATCTGCCCTTGGGTCCAAGCGTCGGTTTCAGCGTATCCGCCATGATATACATCCCTTCAAGTAACTTTCTTCTCGCTTCTTCGCCGAGAATTATCTGTTTTGCCATGTAACACCTCCGTTATTTTTCAGTCAACAACGGCAAGAACGTCTTCCTCTCTCAATATCATATATTCTTTGCCGTCTATGGTGATTTCCGTACCTGCGTATTTGCCGTAAAGTATTTTATCTCCAACCTTGACTTCCATGGGCATAAGCTTGCCGTTTTCGTCAAGCTTCCCTTTGCCTGCGGCAACTACCTTGCCTTCCTGCGGCTTTTCTTTTGCGGTATCCGGAAGTATGATACCTCCTTTTGTCTTTTCTTCCGCTTCCAACGGTTCAACCACTACCCTGTCTCCGAGTGGTCTCAACTTCAGTTTTCCCATATCTGCCTCCTTTTTGACTTTTATGGTATTGTAATTCAAGGCTTTCTTTTTGACATTACGAATAATAAATTATACCTTAAAAAAGTTAAGTGTCAATACTTGTCTTCTTGCCTTTAAAACGACTTATTCCCACAGAAATCCTTCCTCAGTCAATAAGGTTTCCCGCCGTAAATATCAAATGTCCACAGGTCGGGAGGTCGGATTCATCCGGAGACGGCCGCGGATAATTTTCGCAGTATATCCTTCAATTCATCGATGTCCGGTTGTATCTTGTCGAGAAATTGTGTGTTCAACATTTAATTATAACACATAGTTTTATTGACTGAACAAGCAGTTCAAGGTAAAATTTCTCAACCGTCTTGAAACAAGCGGGATTAACTCAGGGGTAGAGTACGAGCTTCCCAAGCTCGGAACACGGGTTCGAATCCCGTATCCCGCTCCATCTCTTCTATGTAAGGGATGAGAACCTTTTGGGTTTGAGCCGACTGAAATTTCTCACATCATAAGCAGAGACCGTGCGACGTTTTTTGTTGCACAATCCCGTATCCCGCTCCATCTCTTCTATGTAAGGGATGAGAACCTTTTGGGGGAGAGTTCTCTCGAAAGAACTCGAGGGGAGCGAAGTCAGAGATTGCGATGAGCAAGAGCAATCTCAGCGGGTGGCCGACCCGAGCAGTATCGGGATGCGAGGGCGCTGAGCCGACTGAAATTTCTCACAACTATTTCTCCGCCAGTTCGATGAGTTTTTCAAATCTTTTGCGGGACGGGAAATATCTCATCTGAAGCGATAGGGTTAGTATCACGAAGAGTGCGAGCCATGTGAGATTTCCGCATATGAGAAATCCAACAAATCCCATTACCGAAATCATGTTCAACAGCCACATGAGGATGAATACGTATGCAAAATACGAGGAAAGATTTTCATCTTTTCTTTGACGGTCGGCAACAAAGAGCCGGTTCGCAAAGAAGTCAGATATGCCGTCGCAAAAGAAAAATATCATGATGCCTATTGCGAACAGCACGTATTGTACTATCCTTGCCGCACCCTGTTCATAGTTTTTTACAAGTCCGTCAGATACTCTGTTCGCGAGTATTATGCCTGCAAACATTATTAAGAAAGGAAATACCATGGAAAATATACCCAGTTGTCCGATTTTCTTCCAGTACCTGTTGTCAGGATTACTCATTAGTCCCTCCATAAGGCGAGCTATTAAGAACGATGCTGAAATTTTACAACAAACCTGTGAATCTGTCCATTCTCGTTGCGGCGCATATGATTTACCATCTTGACTATAAATGCACCGGGAGATAAAATATATCGCGATAAACATTCTTTTATGCAAAACCGGCGAGTCAACCTGAGGGAAATTCTACGATGCGCCTGTAGCTCAAAGGATAGAGCATCTGCCTTCTAAGCAGAGGGTTGCCCGTTCGAGTCGGGCCAGGCGTACTCCTGTCAGGTGCGGCAAATAGTTTGCAGACTGTAAAAGCAGGGCTAACCTGTAGAGATGCTACAGGGGAAAGGAGATATAAATGCTGACATGGATAATCATAATTCTTGTGATGGGGCTGATGCTCCTTTTCGGCACTGATTTTGTTGTCGCCAACAAGCTTGTGAATCCTATCGGGATTATCATTACTCTTATCAGTGTGGGTATTGGAATAAGGATGTCCGCTCTTCGCAGGAAAGGCAATAGAGAGAAAACGGCGGCGCGTATAAGGGAACTGGAAGATAAAATAAAAGAGCTCACAGAAGGCAAAGAGCAGAAGCAGGCGTAAATAGAGCGTTCTTCTCAAGCGAAAGTTTTTTTCACAGGAGATATGTTTTATGGAAAAAAACATGAAGGAGATGAAAGACAGACTTCTCGGTCTCATTAAAGAGAGAGCGTTATTTCTTGGAAAGAGAAAGCTGTCTTCAGGAAAGATAAGCAATTGCTACATCGACGGCAAACTCATAACCTGCGACCCTGAAGGGCTGTATCTGACCGGCAAGATTATCCTGTCAATGATAGGGCAGGAAAAAATAGATGCCATAGGCGGGATGA
>JAKJFI010000096.1 GCA_022704985.1 Candidatus Omnitrophota bacterium
GGTTACTGATGCACACTGCCTGCCGCGCCCTCTCTCTTGCCTGCGAAAGCGCCGGCAGGAGCATCGCCGCCAGTATAGCAATTATAGCCACCACCACAAGCAACTCTATCAGCGTAAATCCTTTCCTTTGCTCCTTCATCTTTTTCCTCCTTTTTTTGCAGTCGTATTGCGTATGATAAGTGTCGTGGGCAGTATGGTATGAACCGGCCTTTTCGCTTTCCCCTCTATATTCTGTATGAGTATCCCGGTTGCTTCCATCGCCTCCCTATAACCATTCCACCTGTCCATTATTACCCAGTCCGTCAGCTTGCCGCTGAAGCGTTTGTTTTCAGCGGACTGTCCTAACATCAGCAAGCTCCATCAGCCAGAACCTCTCCGGTTCGTGGAAACGTTTTTGCACAACGGACCACGAGCTGAACTCCGGCTTTTCTCCCGCGTGCCTTGCCCTGAAAAAGTTGAACGCAAGACGGATGCCGGGAGACCACTTCACGTTTAATGCGGAAAGCGGTATTGATACCTCCACTGTCCACGATGACTCGCTTGTCCGAGCAATCCCGGTTATCTCTGCATTCCATGCGGCGTCCTGTTCTTTTGCATCATACAGCGTTCCCAGGGAATTAACCGCAATATGATAATAGGGCTGTCCAGGTTGGGAAATCATTATTTCTACTGAATCGTCGCTATAAATCTCCATATCCCTTTCAGTCATGCGAGCCCGCATCTTTTCTGGCGACGGTTCCTGGCATGTAAAAAGCAGATAGAGATAGTTCCTATCATTTAACAGCCTCACTTCCGTCTGCACGGCGGCGAAACTCACTCCGGCGAATCCCGCCAGAGGCAGTTTGAAGCCATTGAGCACCAGAGCATTGCTCCAGCAGGCATCATCCAGGGCGCCGTTTATGACAGGCGGTGAGTTTGTAAAAGGTACGCTCATCGGAAAAGGATGTTCGTTTAACTGCGGGAGAAATACGTCCTTAAGGAGCGCTATTTTGCTGCCAACGGTCTTTTCAATATTATCGGCCATATCTGCGGGGACCAGCGGAACTAATTTTGTCCTGTATTGCTCCATCTGTTTTATCAAATCATATGCCGACGCAATCCTTTCTTCCCTCGTATTTCCAGACAGGGGCAGTCCTACATTTGCGGTTATGAACTTTTCATACTCCACAAGACTGCCGACAAGTCGAGAACCGCACATCTTTCTCAATGCCCGCGCACGGGATTCTTCTGGGTCATAGCGGTCCGCATTCCACATATAATCGGCCGCCAAGTACCACATCATCTCCTTGTCCAGCAGGGGAAACTGATAACCTTTCACCAGCTCCGGAAGTTGCGGGTCGTTCTTGACTGCAGGGGGAGGAAAGATATTCGGAAACGGGTTCATTCCTTCAAAATCGGCAGCCCAGTTGTCCCAAAAGAGGGCTTGCCTTCCGGTAATGCGCTGGTGGGCGGCGGCCGTTTCGCGCGTCCTCGAAGCGCAATTGATAAAGGGCACGTCTGCCGACAGTTGAGATAGTGTTTTTATGTATGCCAGCTGCTGTGGACTCCAATCAAGGGGGCTGTAATAATGCAGCGGACAGAGTGTGAAAGTCGCGGATGTATCCATTCTCTTGAGTAGTTTATAGACTTTTTCCGCAAGGGAAAGATGCGCCGCGGCAATATCGTTCTGAAAGATATTGATGTCTTCCGAATATTCCAGCCTTGAAGGCCCGTCATCAAAAGCGATATGGAAATTGCGCACTCCGCATTCGTAGTAATCCCTGTAGATGTTCAAGACAGCCTCCACGTCGGTGGGGTCGGAAAACTTTATGCGCCGGACGTAGCCCCTGTCCGGTCTGGTTCCCCCTACAGGGGTGATGAACCGTTCCTCGCAGTTTGCAACCCATTTCTTAAGCATTTCCTTATATTCTCCGGTGAGAGGCTTCCACCATTCATATCCGAGGGACGGAACTGAATAAATAACGTTGACTTTCAACGGAATCATCCACCTGTCAATCCTTTCAATGCTCGTACCACCGGGCACGAGTCCGCGCCATGTAAATGAAGGTTTGTCAATAATCGTTCCTTCAGGTATAAACCATTTGTTATCCTTCTTTACAAGGTACTGTTTAAATGTCTCTACCGCGTAGGCAGTGCCCTGTGCGGATGCGCCGGACAGTATCGCATAGGTTCTCTTTCCATCGTTTCCGGCGACAAGCACGTATCCCTGCGGACCAATATCGGCAAAACTGACATTTTTTTCAATATCTGCAAGGTATTTTCTTCCCAGGGAAAGTCCTTTCCATGTACTCAGGACTACAAGCAGTCCGGTATGGGCATTCTCCTCGCCCATGCTGAAAACAGGAATGTCTTCTTCTGTAATTTCCGCCAGGTATTTCTGCAAGGTGTCTTTTGCCCGCCTGTTCTCCGGCAATCCATCCCATACCAGCGCAATATTGTCGATTTCGTAGCGCGCGGAGCCGTATGTCTCTTTCCATGGTTTCGGGATGATTACCGGCAGAGAGTCGTCAGTTAAAATCTTGTCAGATGATGAAAGGCCTACCGGAACTGCGGGAGGGTCAGCATATACGATTGAGATATCATCAAACCACGCAGTACCGGTGCAGCTGCCCAAACCGCAGCTTACCGTGAACGAAGTCACATTGTCCTTAAGCAGAATCTCCTCTTCGTATTTTGTCCAGTCGGTCTCCGGGGCGGTTGCACGAGCAATCCAGTGCCGTTGGACAATCTTTCCTTTGGCATCCCAGAACAGCATAGTGATGCACGGCACGTTGTAATCAGTGGCTCCCATAACCACGTCTTTGGTTTTCATCCAGCCGCTTACTTTTATTCGGGAACCTCCCTTTATGGGGACGGGTTTCTCTTCTAAGATGCGCCAGCCGAGCGTCCTGTTGGGATTTTTGGTCACGGTCACCTTGATAGATTTTTTGCCGGAATGGACTTCATACATGGTCCATTCAGCCTTGGAATATTCCGCCCACTCTCCAGAAATCAGGTGGTGCGCTATCCAACCGTCAGGAGAATTCTTTCCTTCCTCAAATCCTGGGTTGGGAACAAGATTCTGCATTGGCTCCTGCGCCCAGGCTATCGTAAACGCAACCGCAAAACAGAGAAACAGAAAGATTGGATGTCTGGTCATTTATTTTTCCAGTGTTGGGAAGCCCTTGGTATCAAAATAATCCTTGTTTTTGCTCTGTACAGAACCGTCAGCCATAACGACGTTGGCAAATTTGGAATGCCGCAGGTGAATCTTATACCGAGGGTTAACAGTGCCCGAATAGCTAAAAAACCAGACCTGCGCCTTGTTGTTTATATCATAGGTGTCCGTGAATAGCGGCCACTCGGAAAGTCCGACACCGAAGTATGACTGAGCGCGGTCAAGTTTCAGGAAATACTGGACACCCAAAGGTCCGGGCGGATCCCATTTAGTGAAGAGTCCATAGGTACAACTCCAGGCTGCAAACGCTTCAACATCCTGAGGCATCTTTCTAGGCATCTCGGAAGGGCATACAAAAACATCAGGGTCTTTAATGTATCCGTTGCCGTAGAGAACATAATTGCCGCGTTCCCTGAATCGGTTATTGGGAAGGTCCGCATCCGCCAGCATTATGTATCCGTCATAGTCGTTCGCGTACATCATGACTGCAAGCCCAAGCTGCTTCAGGTTACTGATGCACACTGCCTGCCGCGCCCTCTCTCTTGCCTGCGAAAGCGCCGGCAGGAGCATCGCCGCCAGTATAGCAATTATAGCCACCACCACAAGCAACTCT
>JAKJFI010000097.1 GCA_022704985.1 Candidatus Omnitrophota bacterium
CCGCCGTAAGAATATACATCTGCGATTGCCGGAACGCCCGGCAGGTCGGTTGTCGTAGACGCCCTCAATATGCTTGTTGATGCAGGCAGAGTCACAACGATTTCCATAGCGCCGTCGCCGTTGGTATCCGACACCACCACATTGGTTATATTCTCACCCATGTTTCTTGATACCAAAATACTCAGGTCTGAAGAAAGTATACATAGCTCCGTATCGTTATCTGCAATTATCTCCTTTTTCCCGTCAGCATTGCCGTCAAAATCCACAACCGCCCACACCCTTCCCATGTTTAAAACCGAATCTAAAAGGGTGCCGGACAGCAAGTCCACAAGATAGATATTGCCGGAACCGTCTGATATGACAAGTTCCCTCTTGCCGTCGTTTGTAATATCGGCTATGGCTGCTCCGAAGGTCGTATTGGTTGGAAGAGTTGTTCCAAGGGGAGCCGCCCACTCTGTCTTTATCTCGCCGGTTGCGCCGTTCAAGACATAAACGCGCATCGCATCCTGGCTGTCGTTTGTTGAAGTGCGCACCGCAATAACGTCTTCCCATCCGCCGTCTTCCGTAACCGAAACTATGGGCGTAATTTTGCCTGTCACGCCCGCAAACACCCGCGTCCAGACGGACCCGCCCGTGACTGCGTCTATTGCCGCCAGCATCAGGTCAGAGGTATCGGACTGACTGCCGATAAGAACCACGGGTTTGCCTGCTTCCCTTATGCAAAGGGTTTCAGTGCCCGGAATGATTTCCTGAACAAGCGTTGTTTCCCACAACACGGCGTCAACCAGAGTGTTGTAAACAAAAACCGCATTGTAAGCCGTGCCTGCGCCCGCAAAAAGGACGTTTCCGCTTCCCAGTCCGAAGTTTGTTGACCATACGGTATCCGCCGGCGCGGCCTGCAGTCCGGCATCCGTCATGACAGTAGTATCTATTGAGTCTATATTCACTCCGTCTTTGTCGTAAATATCCGCCACGGCGATGCCGTTGCCGCAAAGGATTATGCCGTCAAGCATGCTTCCGCTCTGAAGTCCGTCAAGAAGAGAAAGATTGTACGGGTCTCCTGCAAGGAAGCTTCTCGGCGACCATGTCCTTCTTATGTAAGCGCCTCCCGAATAGTAATAACTGCGCAGAGCCGCTCCGTCGGTAAAGATAATCTCCATCTTGTCGTCAGCCCCGTTGAGAACTCCCGTCAGCATACTTGTCCCGGCAATGCCGAGAGAATAAGCCTCGGTTAGAAGGGGGGGCGTCAGGATGGCTGATGAATCAAACTGATAACAAGAAGTGTTGCCTCTGTCATTCATCCGGCTAAGCCATCCGGCAACGAGCGTGAAATCCTGATTTGTCTTGTTCACGTCTATGCCGGCATAAACCCTGCCGGCCGGAATATTGTTTTTCAAAAGCGGGGCGACCACATAATATCCGAACGGGTCCAGTTCCGTGAATTCATAAAAGCCGGAAGCGTCTGTGACAGCAGTCTTGTTAAGCTCTCCGCCGAGTACCACCCTTTCGCCGCTCAACACAACGCTGTTATAATCCCTGATATATCCGCTTATAACCCTGTCGCTCTGAAAAAGGATATCTTTGTCTTCAATGTTGCCCGCCACGTCCATGCTTGTCACCCGCAGGAGCCCTGTACCGACAGGTATGGCGATATCTCCGCCTAAATACTCCACCGGAGGGTTGGCGTCCAGCTGGTACGTTACCTGGTAAACTCCGGAAAGTGCGTCGTTGGCGGTAAGAGAGAACGTTCTGTCGGCATAGTTTACATTGACAGTTGTTGAAGGCGGAGTAAGGTCTACCTTGTAATCTGTATCTTCCTCATATCCTTCGTTGGCGATGTCTGCGTTATCCACTGCGTCATCATATGCAAAAACATCAAGTACATTGCCTTCTATGGCAATGAAAGTGTCAGTATAAGAGGAATCGGTGGAACCCGCGGATAAGTAATTATCAACAACGCCGTCCACCTGGTACATCACAGTGTTGGAAGCGCGCACGCCCGCATCGGCATCCGTAACGGTAATTTCCACCGTTATGGGTGAATTAGTCAGGTTATACCAACCAGAGACATTTCTACTGCCTGCCGCAGGAGAATAACCAACCACAATCCCCGGCGCCGTATTATCCACCAGAAATGCCGGAGTAACTGTTTCTACTGCTTGAAATCCAGTATCTGGGTAATATGCTCTTATTAGAATTATGTAGTTACCATCTGGAGAGACTACTGAAGTATCCCAATTTGCAGAATACGTTGAACTTTCTGCTCCGTCATCCTGTACGCTTCCACCAATTTGTTGCCAAGGAGCAACGGGATCAACATCTGAAGCGGGAACAGCAGTTCCTTCAGGCGCAAAAAATATTTTATAAGTTCCCGGAAGACCAGGAGGATTGATACCTCTGAACTGCACTCCTTTAAAAGTAGCATCCCATTGGATTGTTTGAGTTCCGCGCCATTTTGAAGTACCGGTGGGATTCGTTACGGTTATTGTTACTGCGGATAAGAAAGCAGGAAGGGCAAATACGAACAAAGCAAAAAACGCATATACTGCCATTTTTCTTTTCATCTTCTCTTTCCCCTTTATTTTGTTATTACAGCAGTAGTTTTTTTATTTTCGTATTATAGCACAACAATTGCTTTTGTCAATCCTCCTCCTTCACGGTTAAGACAGCCAATTATGGTATAATAGAACCAATAATCTCTTTTCTGCAGTAGCGGTGCGATTTGTCGGATAAATGTTAATCCGTGCAATGAATTGCACCCCTGCAAAAACCAAGGAGAACAGAATGTGCCTGGCGGTACCAATGAAGGTGGCGGCAATTGAAGGAAATACGGCAACTGCCGAGTTCGGCACGGTCATAAGAGAGGTGAACATTGAACTTCTTGAGGACGTGCGGAAAGGCGATTATATTATCGTGCATGCGGGAATTGCGATAGAAAAACTGGATGAGAATGAGGCGGAACGGATGCTTGAACTGATAGGGACGCTGGAAAAATGAATATCACCCCCACCCTTAATCTCTCCCCCTCATCCTTTCCTTCTCCCCCAAGGGGAGAAGGAAAGAGAAACAAGGAGGGAGGAAACAGGAGGAGGTTGGAACTGCAATATGAAATATGTGACGGAATTCAGGGACTCTGCTCTGGTGAAAGCCCTTGCCGCAGAGATTGAGAGAGAAGCGAAGAGGATTGGAAATAAAGCCGTCCAGCTTATGGAGGTTTGCGGCACGCACACGATGGCAATAGGCAAGTTCGGCATACGGGCTATGCTCCCGGAGAATATCCGCCTTCTGTCCGGCCCAGGTTGCCCTGTCTGCGTAACGCCGGACACATATATAGACAGAGCCGCCGCATTTTCACGCATGCCGGAAACCATTATCGCCACGTTCGGGGATATGATGAAGGTTCCCGGTTCGCTCTCCTCTCTTGAGAAGGAAAAATCCCGCGGCGGAAAGATTGAGATTATATATTCCCCGCTTGAATCCCTTGAGATTGCGGAAGCAAACCCTGCTTTCAATGTGATATTCCTCGGACTCGGGTTTGAAACTACAACACCGGCAGTTGCGCTCACAGTCAGAAAAGCGGCTGAAAAAAAGCTAAAGAACTTTTACGTTCTCTCCGGACACAAGCTTATCCCTCCGGCAATGGAAGTTTTGCTAAGAGACAGGGAGGTACTCATAGACGGGTTTATATGCCCGGGGCATGTCAGCGCAATAACGGGAAGCCATCCTTACGATTTCATCCCTGAATCCTATA
>JAKJFI010000098.1 GCA_022704985.1 Candidatus Omnitrophota bacterium
GCGGTTATCAGGGTCGCTCTTAGGCCCTTTGATGTGCACCGCTCTATAGGTCTCTTCATGGTAAGTTTCCTGAAACAACTGGTATGTTCCTATGCCGGCATTCTTCAATTTTCTGAACTCATCCACGTTAAGCGGCGCGCAGTTGATATTAACGCGCTTTATCGCGTGCGCCCCTGCATGTTCCCCGTAAATAGCCTGTATCGCTTCAACATAGTAGTCAACTCCGCCGCCCTCTTCTCCCGCAACCAGGAGAATGCGTTTATGCCCGCGTTCAAGAAGCCATTGCACCTGTAAGCGCATCTGTTCAATTGAAAGCCTGCGGCGTTTCGTAATTTTATTGTCCGAACGGAACGCGCAGTACAAACATTGATTGGCGCAGAAATTGCTGATATAAAGAGGTGCGAACAGAACTACGCGCCGTCCGTAAATCTTCTCTTTCACAGAATGCGCGGCCGCAAAGATTTCGGCAAGCAGAGCCTTATCTTCCACCATCAGCAGCGCCGCCGACTCCCTTAGGGAAAGCCGTTTAAGATCATTCGCTTTAGCCAGAATGGCGGCAACTTCTGATTTGGATGTCCTGGATGAACCGCTGATTAAACCATTTATTTCTGCTTCGTTTATATGTTTCATTTAAATATCCCAGCGTTTTTTATAATGCGTGTGCAGAAGATGATGCGATTTCTCACCGAGCGGCTTCTCCAGATATTCGGCATAAAGCGTCTGAATATCCGGATTCAGGTGGGATTTTCGCAGTTTTTTGCCGGAATCCTCCTTATAAATTGCGTTGATCCTGGAAACACGGACAAAATCATCGGTATACCTGGGCTGTCCGCCTCCGCCTATACATCCTCCCGGACAGGTCATCACTTCCACAAAATGGTATTTGGATTTTCCAGAACGTATGTCATCCAACAGCCTTGCGGCATTTGAGAGCCCGTGGACAACAGCAATCCTGACCTCAACATTCTCCAAAAATTTCCATTCGGGAAGTGTTCCCGTTATCATCAGGGAAGCTTCCTTGATTCCGCTCAGGCCTTCCACAGGACCCAGCCTTAGGTCTTCCACAGGAAATTCCCTGCCTGTTATAATTTCATAAACCGTTCTTAAAGCGGCTACCATAACTCCGCCGGTGTTGGCGAAAATATCCGCGGCGCCCGTGGAAAAACCGAGAGGCGCATCCATCTTCCCATCCTCAAGACGGGTAAAATCTATCCCCGCCGATTTAATCATGAACCCGAGCTCCCTGGTAGTGAGAACGTAATCCACGTCAGACACTCCGCTCGCATTCATTTCCGGCCGCACGGCCTCAAACTTCTTCGCAGTGCATGGCATAACGGAAACAACCGTCATATTCTCCGGTTTAATTCCGAGCTTCTCCGCATAGTAGGTTTTAGCCAATGCGCCGAACATCTGCTGGGGAGATTTGCAGGTAGACAGGTTGGACAACATCTCCGGATAATAATACTCCGCAAATTTAATCCATCCCGGACAACAGCTTGTAAACATCGGCAAAGCAACAGATTCCTTGTCCTTAAAAGCCTTTTTAATGCGCGTCAGGAATTCGGTGCCTTCTTCCATAATCGTAAGGTCGGCTGTGAAATTCGTATCAAAAACCGAATGGAATCCAAGCAACTTCAGCGCTGTCGCCATTTTCCCGGTAACAAGAGTTCCGGAAGGATATCCGAAACATTCTCCGAGAGCCGCCCGTATGGCCGGAGCAGTCTGAACAACCACATGTTTTGTTTTGTCTTCAAGAGCCGCCCAGACCTTGTCAATGTCGTTCTTTTCCTGTATCGCCCCCACAGGGCAAACAGCCGCGCACTGGCCGCACTGTACGCAGTTCACTTCATCAAGGTTCATAGCAAAAGCAGGCCCGATGACAGTCTTGTAACCGCGGTTTTGAGGGAAAAGGGCGCCCACACCCTGAACCTTGCGGCAAATGGTCACGCACCGGCGGCATTTTATGCACTTGCCCATATCGCGGATAAGAGCAGGAGTACTGTCGTCAATGCGTGATTCGGGCTTATCCCCTTTGTAGTGGATGTCTTCAATCCCGAGATGCGAAGCAATATCCTTAAGTTCACAGTCGATGCTCCTTCCGCAATACTGGCAGCTGCCTTCGTGCTCGCTCAATATAAGTTCAACTACCGTTCGGCGCGCTTCGCGGACTTTTTTACTGTTGGTATGCACCTTCATGCCTTCCGTCGCCGGGGTGGAACACGAAGCCAGCAGTGTTTTTGCACCCTCCACCTCTACGAGACACACGCGGCATGCGCCGATAGGCGGCCTGCCTTCAAGGTAGCAGAGAGTCGGAATTTCCACACCCAGTTTTCTGGCGGCTCCCAATATGGTAGTGCCCTCGGCAACTTCAACTTCCCGGTTATTGATATAAAGTTTTGGCATTATCTTCCTCCCCGCCTGATAGCAGTTTTTCCGTAATCACATCGCAGACAGCGCTTGGCCTGGCGCTGAGCCGTATTTGGATTCCACGGAAGTTCCACTTCATCAAAATTATGTTTTCTCTTCTCAACTGAAATAGAGCGTACCGGTTCGCGGGGATACGGAACAGGATCCACGTCGGGGTCAAAATCCGTATCCACCTCTTTCTCCTCGCGCCAGAAAGCATTGTTTTCTCCGGTAAGAAACATATCTATGCCGACGGCGGCGCGTTCTCCAGCACCTATAGCCGCAACTACCGACCAAGGTCCGGTAGCGGCATCGCCTCCCGCAAAAATGCCGGGAACTGAAGTCTGGCCGGTCACGGAATCCGTCTGAATAAAATTTCTGCGTGTCAATTTCAATTCGGCGTCTTTAAGTTCAAAGAGATTTCCCGGAATGAGAGTCTGCCCTATTGCCGTTATGACCTGATCGGCTTCAATTGTAAAAATACTTTTCTCGTCAACCACCGGCCTGCGCCGTCCGGTACGGTCGTATTCCCCGAGCTTCATGCTGACGCAACTGACACCGGACACCTTGCCTTCCGCATCCTTCAAAATCTCCAGCGGATGCGTAAGGTGGAGCAGTTTTACTCCCTCATATACAGCTTCGTGAACCTCTTCCGAATATGCCGGCATCTCCTCGCGGCTGCGCCTGTATACTATCGTCACAGACTCCGCTCCAAGACGCATTGCGGTTCGCGCGGCATCTACTGCCGCGTTTCCGCCGCCCACAACAACGACTTTCCTGCCTACGGGTGCAGAACCTGTCAGGTTGTACTGTTTCAGAAATGGAACGGCCATTACCACGCCTTTCGCATCTTCGCCTTCAACTCCCAGACCGGATGAACCCGGAGCGCCTATTCCGATGAAAACAGCATCGTTTGCGTCGCGGAGCTCCTGAAGCGAAAAATCGCGTCCGAGCAGTTTATTGTTTTCTATGGTAACGCCCAACTGCTGTATCATGCGTATTTCCCTGTTGAGAACTTCCCTCGGCAGGCGGTAAGACGGTATGGTCTGCACAAGCATTCCGCCGGGCTTTGATTCAGCTTCAAGAATAGTCGGACGGTAGCCGAGACGCGCCAGGAAATACGCACAGGTAAGCCCGGCCGGTCCGGCGCCGATTATGGCTATCTTCCTGTTTGCATTGCGCTCATCCTGCCGGACTTCCGGAATCTGCAGGACTACCTCCTGGTCCACCATAAAACGCTTTATGCCCCTTATTGACACGGCCTCATCCAGAGCCGAACGGCGGCATTTGTTCTCGCATGTGTGGAAGCATACCCGGGCGCAGACGGCGGC
>JAKJFI010000006.1 GCA_022704985.1 Candidatus Omnitrophota bacterium
GCAATGCCCACGATAGATAAGGTCAAAGAGATTGCCAATGCGCTTGAGGTGGACATGGAGAAAATCGTCATTGGCAAGTCGTCTCCCACCGTCTTTAGCATAAAGAAGGTACTTAAAACCCCGATTATAGGGCAGATACACGCCGGAATACCGCTTTTTCAGGAAGAAAACCTTACAGGGTATACCTATGTACCAGAAGACCCCATAATAAAGGGTAAAATCTTCGGTATTAAGATTGTCGGAGATAGTATGCAGGGACTTGGCATACAAGACGGCGACCTTGGCATTTTTGTCGCACAGCCAACCTGCGACAACGGAGACGTGGTGATAGCCGTAGTGGACGGCGAGGCGGTCTTGCGCCGGTTCTCGCACAAGAATAACATGGTTTGCCTGCAACCATATAACTACGAATACCAGCCAATACACATAGACGAAACCATGGATTTCAGGATTGTCGGCAAACTGCTTTTTACGCAAAGAAATTATACGGACATACAACACTCGAATGGTGGTAGTTTTGGTGGCACTAACAAATCACACTAAATACGGACATCGAGGACAAAATGAAGTTTTATAATGGCGTTAAAAATGGTTCAAAAAGTGGCGCAAAGCAAGCGGCTGTAAGCGTTTCCACCGTTTTGTCCGTTACTCTTTCAAGGTGGGCGGAGGAGTTCGAATCTCCTTGGGGGCGCTGGGTTTCAAGACCCTCTTAACCCTCTTGGGGGTGTTTTGGAGGGTAGTAGAGAGGTAAAAGAATGGGAGTTTTTAAGTAACGCCCGCCGGAACATTATCAGAGCATTAATAAAATCTTTCAGGATTTTGCTTTGATGTGGGAATGGCGGTGAGCAAGGGCCCTCTTGAAGTAGTCGTCGAGCAGTTCTATCTTGAATTCCTTTATCAAATCCTTTATGGTTTTCTTTTCCATCTCGCATGAGATGAGTACGGAGCCGAGGTATCCGGGGTCTTCAATTCTTACTCCCGTCCCATATTTCTTCTTCATCGCCGCAAATTTTCCCCAGTTGTAGTCAAGATGCGCCACGCAGCAGTCAAGGTTGACGTTCTCCGTTACAAAATCAAAATAGTTGGTAGTGGAAGCTATAATTTTTCCTACGGGAGAGATGATTGTGCCGGGTGTGGTTACGGTTGCCGCGACCAGATGTGCGCGGCACGAGTATGCCCAGTATGCCTGCATCAAGCCCCCGTGATAGACCGAACAGAAAAGTATCAGGTCCGGACGGGATTTCACATATTTCAGGCGCAGTTCGTCAAAATTCAGGTCAAAACATATAGCACAACCCACAGTGCCGAAATCGCATTTGATAAGCGGTGTTTTGTTGCCGTACAGGGCACCATTTTTCGTGCTCTCTTCGATAACCAGATGATTTTTGTCATAAATCCCGGCTGTTCTTCCCTTGCGGTCAAGGACTACGGTAGAGTTTGTCCATTTTCCGGAACGCTCAATATATGAAGAATATGCTATGTAACAATTATGCTTTCTTGCAATGTCTCTGCAGTAATCGAGAATAGTATTTCCGCGCGCTTTGTAGTAGGTTGTAGTATTGATTCCTACAGGGCGGTCACATACCTCGGGAAGCACTATGAGGTCTGGTTTGTCCAGCAGGACATTCTGTATCTTGTTGTCAAGGTGCTTCCGGACCTTTTCGACTATTGAGGGATAATCAAGGTCCGCATCAACCGAGCAGGGAGCAATGCTCAGGTTGCTTATTTTTACATATCTTGCCATTGATATCCACTTTCAGGGGATAAGTAATTTCTGTCCTGTAAACACCGTGTCTGTTTTTAAGTTGTTTTTCTTTTTTAGGGCGTTGATGGAAGTTTTATGTCGTTCCGCTATCTTTCCGAGCGTGTCGCCGTTCTTGACGACATAGGTTTTTGTTGAGGAAGATTCTTTTTTCATGTCCGGGACTGCCGTGACAGCAGTGTCGGGCGCAGAGGATGACTTAACAATGCTCTTGAGGTGCGTTATTTCACTTTCCTGCCTGGTCAGTTCATCCAGGAAGACCGTCATGTTAGCGCCCATCTTGCGTTCTGCGGCAGTATTCTGGTCCTTTATCTTTTCAATATCAGCAGAGAGCCTGTTCAGTGATTCTGCTACGGTAACCTGCGATCTGTTTATTGTGAGAATGTCGCTCTGGATTGAGGACAGGTTCTTATTCAACGCCGAAATCGAAGTAATGATATCGGCGTACGTTTTCTTTATCCCCTCAATGTCCCGCCGCATCTCGAATTCCGTTTTCTCCGCGGATTCATTTTCCGCCTTCAGCTGTTCGGCGTGCCTGTATTCAAGCTCATCTATCCTGCCCTGAATTTTCTTTATATCGTCCCGCAGAGAGGATAGTTCCTCGGCAAGCGTCGCCCTGTCTTTTGACAGGTTGTCCATTCTTTCAGATGTTATGGAGAATCTTGTATCTGTATTTTTCTCTATTGCTTCAAGGCGTTCTGCGATAGCCTTGGTTGTTGCGTAAAGGTCTCCTTCTACATAGGTTACCTTTTCTTTGACGGTATCAACGTCGGACTTCGTGGCCATCGTCTCGCATCCCGCGAAAAACAACAGACACATGCAGGCAGAGAGAAGCAGACAGATTTTTTTCCGGAGTTCCATTATTCAGTTACTTTAAATTCCGCTCTGCGGTTCTGCGCCCAGGCTTCTTCATTACTTGCCGGGTCAAGCGGCATGTCCTTGCCGTAGCTCACGGTAAACAGGCGGTCAGGCGATATTCCTGCGGCTACGAGATATCTCCGCGTGCTTAAAGCGCGCTGTTCTCCGAGAACGAGGTTATACTCTCTCGTTCCTTTCTCGTCGCAGTGTCCCTGAATCAGCACGGATACCTTGGGATTTTCCATGAGGTATTTTCCGATGGCGTCAAGGATGACGCGCGCATCGGGCCTGATATCGTACTTATCAAAATCAAAGTTGATATTCTGAAATGTTTTCGCCGCTTCCGGAGATTTTTCTACAGGCGCCTGGAAATCTTTGTCCTCGGGTATCTTCACCGCGGGGATAGGTTCGTCCTTGATAGCCTTCGCTATCTGTTGCGGTGTTGCTTTCCCTTCCTGTGAAGGCGGTACAACGGCAGGCGCAGGGGGCTGTTTGGTCACCAGGTCAGCCGCTGGTGTCTTTACGGGTTCTTCTACTACTATGTCTTCTACTGCGACGGCAGGCTCTTTTTCCTGGTCAACTGCGGGCTTTGCGGCCTTCTTTACGGGACATTTACACCCGGCAATGATGCTTAGAAACAAACAGAAAACTACCAATCCTTTCAGTTTCATGTGCTCCCTCCGGTTCTTAATGTTAGTTGCCTTAATAGGTATTTTATACTGCCTCAAACCCTTTTGTCAATAGAAATTGCTCCAGCAGGGGCTGAAAATCTTTGATTTTCCTCCGAACAGAGGCCTCTGTTCGCCTGTTATGATATCGACTATTACGAGAGTTGAAGGCCTGGATTTTATGTTTGAATACACCACGTGCCTGCTGTCCGGGGCCCATGAGATATCCTCGCTTCCGATATTGCTGCCTATGATTTTCGTTTCGCCGGTGGATAGTTCATATACCGCGAGACCGAAAGAGCCGCTTCTCATGAAAACGTAAGCTATATAATTCCCGTCCGGAGACCATGCAGGAGAGGTTGAGTATCCGGAAACAAAGCTTATTCTCTTGACTCTGTAGCCATCCTTTGTCATTGTATATATCTGGGGTGAACCGTGGCGGTCGGAGACGAAGGCTATCATGGAGCCGTCGGGTGAGAATGAAGGCGAAGCGTCAGTGGCTCTGCCGGATGTGACCTGTCTCTTTATCCTGCCGTCGAAATCCGTTACATATACGTTGGGGCGTCCCGTTCTGCTGAGAACGACGGCGATTTCACCGGTTGCCGGACATGCTGACGCGCAGGCGTTCAGTCCTGGTTCGCCTATCAGCATTTTGGTTGCGCCGGTTGCCAGCGTCATTTTCATCAGTTTCGCCCACCCGCCTTTGTAGGAGACGTAGATTATTTCTCTGTTCGGAACGAGCCATTTCGGATAGTGGACAAGATAATCCGCATCAGTGAGTTTTTTTTGGTTTTCACCGTCGTAATCAGTCATATAAAGCTGGTATTTTCCGTCAGAATCCGATACGTGGAGTATCTTGCTCAGCGCAATGCCGGGCTTTTCGGTAAAGTGGAAGACTATGTCGTTGTTTATCCTGTGTGCAAGATAAGAGGGATTGGCGTCCGCCTGTCTCTTATAACTCTGTTCAAAGAGTACTCTTTCTTCAAGAAGGTCTTCAACCCGGATATTGATACCGTCAGCGGTTTTATTCCCTGTAAGCACAATCTCCGTGCTGTATTTTTTCTTGCTCTCAGAAGGGTTTGCGACGAAGAGTGAATCCTCAATGGAGAAATAGCCTGAGTACTTCAGGTCCCTGGCAAGGACCTTCATAAGCTCCTTCCAGTAGTTTTCCTCATTCATACCGAAAAGAATGGCCATCTCCGCTTTTTTCTGAAGGTTTTTTGTTATGCGGAGGAAGATTGTGGATGAACCGTAGCTTGTCGAAGAAAGGGAAAAAATCGCCAGAAAAAAAAGAATGAATTTTTTCATTATCAGCCCTCCGTTTTAAAATCAATTACTACGTCAAGTTGAGACTCGGATATTTCCTGCGGAAAATGCGGCAGGTTTTTTGTAGAGCGGACAGCATTAATCACGGTTTTGTCGAAACCCGTATTGCCGGAGCTTCTTTCAAGAGCGATGTTTTCTATCCGACCGTCATTGTATATCCTGAAGGAGACCGTTGTCGTTCTGCCTCCGAACATATTAGGGACTCTCCAGTTCTCTTTTATCCTGCTTTGTACGAGAGAGATGTACCACTGCGGTATGGTTAGATTCAACCTGGAGACATTGACTTCAGTAATGGAATTTTCAATTTTTTCCACCTTGACGGGAGCGGGTGCGGAAGGTTTGTAAATCTGGTTTTCATGCTCCGGTTTTTCCAGTTTTGAAATGAGTTTGTCACGGAATTTTTCCGCAGAAAACTCCGGGACTTTGCGTGTGGAATATCTATCCGGCTTTTCAGCTTTAACTGCAGGTTTCACTTCCGTCCTGGTATTGCTTTTGGAAATGTTTTTTTCCGGCTGAATCGTCTCTTCTTGTACAGGCGGTTGTTTTGGAATTTCCATTTCAGGTATATCAATCAACCTGACCGGCAATATCTCTATGGGTGTCTTTGAATTCTTGTTCCCGGGGGAGGCAAAAAGAACGAGGAGTCCCGCGCAGTGCATGAAAAACGAGATACCCAGACTCCGTCGTCTTATTCTATCCGCGTCGCCAGTCCTATCGCTTCTATTTTGCATTTTTTCACGATGTCAAGAACCTTGATGATATTCTTGTAAGAGACTTCCCGGTCTCCCTTTATAATAACAGAAAGTCTTGCATTCGTCGCTTTCTGTTCCTTGAGTATATCGTACAATTCTCTGAGCGTCACTTTTTTTTCGTTGATGTAATAAACATCGGCGGGAGCCACGGTTACAATCGAGCTTTCCTCTACTTCAATCTTGCTGGGGGAGGAAGCCGGCAGGTTTACTTCTATCCCCTGCTCAACAAAAGGGGCGATGATGAGGAGGATTACAACAAGCGTCAGGGCAACATCAACGAGATTTGTGATGTTGACCTGGGAGAATGTAAAATTACTTTCGTTTCTTCTCAGCGTGCGCATGTCAGCTCCGCTTCAACTCTCATCCCTGTCGGAATAGGTTTTCAGGTAATGTACTATGTACGGAAAGAAAAATTCCATTCGCTCCAGTATTTTCAATATCTTTTCCCTGTAGTAGTTGTGACCGATTGCCGCAGGGATGGCTACCGCCAGTCCCACGATGGTAGTCACCAGGGCAATCGCTACGCCGTCAGCAACAACCCTTACTGAAGACGAGCCCGATGTTACTATTGAATGGAAAGAAATGAATAGTCCCCAAACCGTGCCCCAGAGACCGAGGAACGGCGAGATGGTGGTGATGGTGCCCAGCGTCGTAAGTTTTCTCTCGAGTTTTCCCTGCTCAATCAGGAATGCCTTTTCAAGGTGTGTATCAAGTGATTTGTCCGAGGCTTTGTCGCGCAGTTCAATGCCGTAGTTCAGGATGTAGCTCAGAGGGCATTGAAGGAACCCCGGATTCCTGTTTTTTTTAATCAGCTTCTCAAACATCCTGTTCTTTCTTTCCACATCCCGCAAATAGAAAAATTTCTCAAGCATGATATACCACGAGTAGAAAGATAGAAAGACAAGGATTGCTATTATGAGCTTTCCCGGCAGGTCAAACTGTTTCCATGTTGAAATCCAGATATTTTCCATAACCGTATCCCCTAATCTAATTTTTTATTGATTCCGCAATGTTCTTTAACATGTCGGTCATGTCCATAACCTTTGCGTCTTTAGGTGCTCAAAATTGAAGACAGAATCTGCTGTGCTGCCGGTCTTGAGCCCGAAGTCAATCCACATGGCAAGTGTATTGGCTTTCTCGAGAAGCGCCATCTTTTCAAGAAGGAAAGAGTCTTTGCGAACCCACATGAGCAATTTGTTCATTGTGTTTTCCAGCATCGACATGCCTATTTCGAACCTGCCGCTGTTTTCCTGCATCCCCTGGTATTTCTGGGCGATGTTCATAAATAGCGCTTCCTTGTTGACTTCCGTATTCGCGGTGAGCGAAGCACGGAGAACGAACGCCGCAAGCAAAACATAAAATATCTTTTTTATCCTGTTCCTTTGCGTTGCAGACGGCGCTTTTGCAATTATTAGTTTATGGTACTCTTTTTTCACGGCGAGAGCAAGAAAAAAATTGACTTTCAGCGAAATTGATATAAAATATACTTCATGGGAATCCTGGTATTTATTTTCGGTTTAATCTTCGGGAGTTTTGCAAATGTTGTAATATACCGCCTGCCGAAGGGAAAATCCATTGTGATGCCCGGTTCAAGATGTCCAGCGTGCAATAAGGATATCCTGTGGCACGATAACATGCCCTTGCTCAGCTATCTCTTCCTGAGGGGAAAATGCAGGTTTTGCAAAAAGCACATCTCGGCAAGATACTGCCTCGTGGAATTCATCAGCGGATTGCTGTTTCTCCTTGTCTATCTGAAATTCGGGATGAACATCAATTTCTTCATTTATGTCCTGTTTGTCGTTTCAATGCTTATTATGGGTTTTATCGATATAGATACCTATCTGATATCGGATGTCATTGTTTTGCCAGGGATAGTGCTGGGGCTGGCATGTTCTGCGGCATTTCCGCAGATGCACTGCGACCTGACGAGGGCGGAGAGCGTCCTGTACTCTCTTGCCGGGATATTTCTCGGCGCCGGACTGCTGTTGTTCCTTGGGATAGTCGGCAAGATTCTTTTCAGGAAGGAAGCCATGGGAGGTGGTGATGTCAAGTTGCTGGCAATGATAGGAGCCTTCCTGGGCTGGAAGAGCGTATTCATGACGATATTCTTCTCATCGCTTTTCGGGTCTATCATAAGCATTACCCTGATACTGCTCAAGAAAAAAACCATGGAGGACTACGTGCCGTTCGGTCCCTATCTGGGGCTTGGTGCTGTCATCTCTATGTTTTATAAGGGAAGTCTTTTCATCGGTTTCTTAATCAATTA
The DNA here is from genome assembly GCA_022704985.1 of Candidatus Omnitrophota bacterium. Next base: position 7,633 of record JAKJFI010000006.1, read on the forward strand.
AAAATCACAATCCCTCTCGATGGGGGTATATCAAAGGAGGGTTACCCGTAAAATAAATCTGCGGGGCGCGCTGGATAAATGAGCCAGGCAAGTGTTGAACTCGTAAGAGAGTTTTTTATCATGAACGATTTTTTCGTTCTGAAAAAAGAAGACCTTCTTCTCGTGAAGAATGCCGGAGTTGCCAACCTTTCCGGGGAAAGCAAATTCATACTCTCCGGCAGTGAAATCGGAGGGACAATCAACAATGCGGTAATCAAGCCGGTTTCCTGGCATACGATGAAGTTTACGCCTCGTGTCCTTTCAAGGTTCCCGGATATATTCGATTTCCTGAAGGCAAGGCACGAGGAAAAATATAAAAAGTTTTTCAAGGGAGAGGATTTCCTGAATATCCTTGTAATCCCTTCTTTGCCCGCCTCCGAAGCTCTGAGGGAAGAGAGCGTGAGAATTATGAAGGAAAAAGGGATAGATCGTCTGATGATGTTCTCTTCTGTGATAGCGGGACTTATTGAAAGGATTGAGTCAAGACGCGTCTATCTGTCAACCGTAAATGAAGTGCTCAGGGTTTTGAAATTCTACAAGTTTTTTGCAGAAGAAGAGCAGAACCTACCGTTCTAAAAAATGACCATTACTTCCGATACTCCGCTCTCGGAAATCCCTTCGGTTGGAGAGAAGCGTGGCAAGTCTCTTGCCAGGCTGGATCTTCACAGAGTTGAAGACCTCCTTTTCTTTTTCCCTCGCAGGTATCTTGACCTCAGGAACTTTAAACGTATATCGGAGCTTGTTCCGGGCGAGGTGGCTTCCGTCAAGGGCAGGGTGCTTGCCAGGGATGAAAAAATGCCGCGCAGGAGGATGACATATATCAACGTTGCAATATCTGACGGTACAGGCGTACTGTACGTCGTTTTCTTCAACCAGCCGTACCTTAAGGATGTTTTTGTGCATGACAGGGAGTTTTTCATATGCGGCAGAACCGATATTTTCAAAGGCAGGGTGCAGATGGTAAGCCCGCTTTACGAGGAAGAGAGAAAGGGCAGGCGAGACTGGTTGCTTCCGGTCTATTCGCTTACCGGGGGATTGACGCAGAAATACCTGAGGAAGATGCTGAAGCTTGTCATGTCCCTGCTGGCCGAGTATCCGCCAGAGATACTTCCTCTTAAGGAGCGCCAGGCGCTCGGTCTGCCGAACATGAAGTTTGCGCTGCATAACATTCATTTTCCGGCATCGGACGTCAACCTCGAAAAAGCAAGGAACTATCTCATCTTCAGGGAATTTTTTATGCTTCAGCTCAGTCTCCTGTTGAGAAAGAGGAAAGAACAAAACAAGAATGTTCCTTACAGGGGGGAAATGGATTACGGGCTGATAGACATTTTCCAATCGCATATCCCGTTCAGGCTGACAAAACCTCAGAAAGAAGCAATGAAAGAGATAGTTGACGATATAAGGCAGGGCAGGATTGTCAGCCGGCTCATACACGGGGAAGTCGGTTCGGGAAAAACCGTAGTTGCCGTTTTTGCCCTCTGGCTTTTTTCCCGTACAGGGTGCCAGTCGGCGTTGCTGGGACCTACGGAGATACTTGCCGAACAGCACTACCTTAACTGGCAGGAGTTTTTTCTGAAGCAGGAGATACCTGTGGCGATATTCCTGGGGCAGATGCCTGAAAGCGAGAAAAAGAGGATAAGGGAGGAGATAAGAGATGGCAGAGTGAAGGTTGTTATCGGCACGCATGCCTTACTGACCGAGAGTATCGAGTTCAACAATCTGAAGATGGCGGTTATTGACGAACAGCACAAGTTTGGTGTTAAACAGAGGGGACTGCTTAAGGAAAAAGGGGAAGACGTTCATTATATCGTGATGAGCGCCACGCCTATCCCCAGGAGCGTTGCCCTGACGTTCTACGGAGCATTGGATATCTCAACAATGGGTGAACTGCCGAAGGGCGAAAGAAAGGTTGCAACGTATATATTCAGCAGGGACGACAAGGAAAAGATATACAGGTTTCTGCAGTACCAGCATTCGCAGGGCAGGCAGGGCTATGTGGTAACCCCATCTATCGAAGGCGGGGAGGATATTGAGTCTGCTGTGGCTGAATATGATAGAATTAAAAAGGAACTTCCGGAAGTTGCGTCGGGCGTTATCCACGGCCGCATGCCTCACAGGGAAAAGGAAGAGATTATGAGCAGGTTTCGCAACGGGAAGATAAGCATACTTGTTGCCACGACCGTGATAGAGTCAGGGATTGACGTTCCCGAGGCGGCATACATCATTATTGAACAGGCGGAAAGATTCGGTCTTGCACAGCTCCATCAACTTCGCGGAAGAGTTGGAAGGTCCGGAGATACAGGGTATTGTATCCTAATTCCATACGCCGATACTGACGGCACTGTAATGGAAAGACTTGAGAGTTTTGTGACGGCTGAAAGCGGATTTGAGATAGCCGAGATAGACCTGAAGCTCAGGGGACAGGGAGATTTGCTGGGTGTGAGACAGCACGGGATACCCCCGTTGAAAATCGGCAATATCGTTAAAGACCTGGAACTGCTCAAGATTGCACGGGTTGAGGCGGAGAAGGCGTTAAAAACGATTCCCGGCGAGATTCTGGAGCAAAAGTTTCTGAGAGGAGTATTTGCAAATGAATAATGAGATAGCAATCCTGATTCCGGCGCATAACGAAGAGAGAAAGATAGGCGGCTTGGTAGCAGAACTCAAGAAAAGCTATGCGGCCGTGATTGTCGTAGATGACGGTTCTTCCGACAGAACGAGCGAATTTGCGAGGAACAGCGGTGCCGTGGTACTGACGCATCCTGTATGCCGCGGGAAGGGCGAAGCGTTGAAAACCGGCTTTGCATACGTGCTGGAGCGCGGAATACCCGCTGTCCTCACCATGGACGGGGATGGACAGCATCCTGTTTCTGACGTCGGCAATTTTGAGAGAGCATACCGTATAAACCGGAGATATGCGATGTGGGTGGGAAAAAGGAGGATTAAGGGTACCGGAATGCCTATAATAAGGCGGCTGACCAACATCAGCATGTCGCTTGTCATTTCATTCATATCCGGCCAGTGGATACCCGATACCCAGTGCGGATTCCGCCTGATAAAAAGAGAGGTTCTTGAAAAGATTCGGCTTTGCACCTCGCACTTTGAGACTGAATCCGAATTGCTCATAAAGAGCGGGTGGCACGGGTTCAGGATTTCGTCGGTGCCCATATCAACGCTGTACAGCGATGAAAAAAGCAAGATTAACCCAAGCAGGGACACGATAAGGTTTTTCAAGATGCTATGTATAATCGTGTTTCCCCTTCTTTCAAGGGCAGGCCGATGTGGGAAAAAAACAGCTTCGAAAAAATGAAAAAGAAGATGGTGGAGACCCGGATTGCCGGGCGGGGAATAACCAACGCAAATGTCATCGATGTCTTCTTTGGCGGACTGGTGGAAGAAAGCCTTGGCGAATGCCAGTTTGTTCCCCTGAAAGGGGCCGAAGGCTGGCGGGAGCAAACATGATAGAACGTATAATTTCAATGCTTGGAGCGTTACCCAAAGAAACGGTGATGCTGATACTGGCGATGCTTCCCATTTCAGAACTCCGCGGGGCGATACCTTACGGCGTTCATAACGAAATTCCTTTTGCGAGAGTCCTGGCGATATCAATAATCGGTAATCTTATCCCCGTCATTCCGCTGTATTTTCTGCTGAACAGAATTCTTTTGTTTTTGGACAGGTTCAGAGTCGGAAAGAAGTTTTCCGGCTGGCTCATTGCGCATACTCTCAAGAAATCGAGGGTCATAGAGGTATACGAGACGCTGGGGCTCCTTATTTTTATCGGAATTCCCCTTCCTATGACCGGCGCCTGGACCGGTACCATGGCGGCCGTTCTTCTGAAGCTGAAATTCAGGTATTATCTAATTGGAGTCATAGGCGGGGTTCTTTTAGCCGCCGCCATTGTATCCGTACTTATTTTCTTGTACCGCCTGTCATTTTAAATATTCTTTACAGAGGAGTTTCTTTGTACGAAGAAGACAAGAATGTACAGTCTGATGTAGCGGCTGGAAGATTGAATTTCTCGTTGAAAAAAAGTGGGATTACGGGGAGAAAGCGAGGTTGACTGCTTCTTCCGGAGTGGCGGCTACGAGAGGTTTTCTCTTGAAGGTCTTGAGCACTTCCTTTTGAGACAATAGCTGTGATACTCCTCCGCTGGCGTAGAGTATTACGGTTTTTTTGCCCAGTCCCATTGACATTGCCATTTCATTGAGGGTGCCCCATCTGCCGCAGATGCTTATCACGCTGTCGGCGCAGTTTATTATAATGTTATTCCTGAAAAATCCCAGGCCTGTGGCTATCGGTATGTCAATGTAACGGTTTGCCGTCTCCTTTTTCCATGGTAATATGCCCACGGTTATTCCACCGGCTTTTTTTGCGCCTTTTGCAGATGCCTCCATGATGCCCCCGAGACCCCCGCAGACCAGTATCCCGCCCTTTTCCGCTATGAGGGAGCCGACTCTCTCGGCGAGCTTCAGGATTTCTCTGTTGAGATTGCTGTCGTTGCCGTTGCTTCCGGAAACCGCAATGATTTTTTTCATTTTATTGCGTCCTTTTCGTTGCCGTATATGATATCCTGTGATAAAATTAAAAGCAAAAATTACGGAGAATACCACATGATATCAGAAAAAGCAAACCGTTTAAGGCCTTCCGCAACATTCGCGATAAACAGGAAGGCGAAGGAACTCAAAGCAAAAGGGGTTGACGTCATAAATCTTTCAGTAGGCGAACCGGATTTCGACACGCCTGATTCCATAAAAGAATTTGCCATACAGGCGATAAAGGACGGTTTCACCAAGTATACGGAGGCTAATGGCATCCTTGAGCTCAAGAAAGCTATAAGCGAAAAGCTGGAAAGAGAGAACGGGCTTTCCTATGCCCCGGAACAGGTTGTCGTGTCAAACGGCGCCAAACACTCACTTTTCAACATAATGCTGGCTATTCTCGACCCGGGCGACGAAGTGATAATCCCCGCTCCCTATTGGGTGAGTTTTCCCGAGATGGTGAAAATTGGCGGCGGCGTCCCTGTTTTTTGCAGATGGAACGAGGATTTCAAGGTGGATATGGAGCATATGAAGAGCCTGATAAACAAGAAGACGAAGGCTATCATACTGAACAGCCCGTCAAATCCCACAGGCGTTGTTTATGGAAGGCAAGAGATATACGAAATCGCTGAAATCCTTTTGAAAAACAATGTGCTGTGCATCTCGGACGAGACGTACGAAAAGATTATATACGATGGTATGTCTCACGTAAGCATCGCTTCCCACTCACCGGAGATGAAAAAAATGACGGTGGTAGTCAATGCAGTATCAAAGACGTTCTCGATGACCGGGTGGAGGATAGGGTATATCGCGGCGGAAAAAGCGATAGCGGACGCGATAGGAAAGATTCAGGGGCAGACAACTTCCGCTCCATGTTCAATATCGCAGAAGGCGGCTTATTTTGCCATAACGGAAGGGGCGAAGCTATATTCCGGGATGGTGAAGGAATTCCAGAGCAGAAGAGATTTCCTCGTGAAGAACCTGCCGGAAGAATTCGTTTACCCCGTGCCTATGGGGGCGTTTTACCTGTTCTTCAGTTACAGGGATATGGACTCGCTGGTACTGGCGCAACGTCTCCTTGATGAAAAACACCTTGCCGCGGTGCCGGGGGTTGAGTTCGGCGCGGACAGGTTTATCAGGATTTCGTATGCCACGAGCATGGAAAATCTTCGGATAACGGTTGCAAGACTCAAGGAGTTTGTGGAGGAAAACCGATGAGAAAGATTTTTTTGCTTTCTATTGTATTGGCGCTGTTTTCCCGCGTTGTCTGCGGACAGGATGTTCTTTACAGATTTGCAAAGGAGAAACCTCTTGTCTACAGTTTTAAAATAGATGGAACCGTTTCTTATCAGTACGAGGGCGTTCCGAGAGAAGAGTTCAAGGTTCTGTCAAAGGGCAAAATATTTCTCGAGACGCTCGGCATCAAGGAGGATTCATATAATGTCAGGCTGACGCCATCCCGGACGTTCATGCAACTCAACAACATGGTCATTGAGGATATTACCGCGCAGGAGACCGCCGTTTCACAGGTGATGTCAACCGTTGTGCTTGACATAAAGAAGAACGGCGAAATTTTAAGAGCGGAAGAATTGAAGTCCGGCATCCTGAATCTTGCACAGGTTTTCATGATGATTCCGGCTTTTCCGGCCGACCTTCATTCAGGGAAACGGTGGACTCAATTCATGCCTGCCTTCAGTCTGCCGGGCGTTCCGATGTGCGGCCTTGAATTCACCTACTTTTACACAAAAGAAGCGGGTGAAGCGTCTTCCAGGATAAGACTGCTGTCAAACCAGCGTATAAATGAAAAGCGAAAAAACGGGGAAATCGAAGAGACGTTTACAGGCTTGAATTCTTCAAAAGGAGAGTTTGTATTTAACGAGGTCAACGGCGAAATTGCGGGATTCAAAGGGAACATCAGCCTGGATATGCAGACTGTTTTCAGGATGCTGTCCGGCGCAGATAAGAAAAGTTCCACAAGGCAGAGTCCTCCGTTCAGGATGAAAATAAGGGTTAACATCACGCTCTCCCCAATAGGTTAATCTATTATGGGGAAAAGCTCAGGAGAAATGTAATCGCCGTGTTTCTCCCGCGCGTCGGAAAGTCGTTTTCCCTGCCTGTCGAGAATGTCAAAGATTACCTGAGGAGTATGTGAAACCTTATTTTGCCAGAAATCCTCGACCCGCTTAATCTTCAGGAGGTTTTCAGGAACGCGTATCGTGAATTGTTTAAGGTAGTCGTCTTTTGAATAGTCCTTGTTCCTGACCTGCTTGAAAAGTTTTTTCAAGTCTTCGTAAAGAGGTATCAAGCCTGTCGGAGTTTCCCGAACTTTTACGTTGTTATGTACCCGCAGTTCCATCCATTTCGCCCATATGTGTTTATCCTTACGGTCATTGAGGAATTCTCCGCTTTGCATGTCCTTCAGAAAATAATTTATGCCGAAAATTACCGGCTTTTCTTCGAGTTTCTCCCCGAATTGCAGGTAGTTCTTGATATAATCTCCCAGGGGAATGGCAACAAAGTCCTGGATGCTCATAACGTTTATCTCGTATTTTCCTTCCGCCCCTACGGTTGCAAATGTTGTTTCTGTTTCAAGCGCCGCTCCGTAGGCTATTATCCCGTGTTTCCATGAGAAAGACTGCTGGACAGGAACATATGCCCTATAATCTCTGCCGCCGTACATTATCCCGGATATTTTAATCCCCGCGGGATTGTCAATTTCAGCATCGCAGTTCGACAGTGCACTGAGGGCTACGGTATAACGTGCGTTCCTGTGGGCGGGCTGGATTTTTTCTCCCTTTTCGTCAGTTTTGCCGTCGTACCACTGTCCTGAATAATTTATGCCTTCCTTCGGAAGCGGAATATCCATTCCTAACCACCATGGTTTGGCATCCTTTATCAGAACGTTCGAAAAAATGATTTCTCCGGGATTCGTAAGCGCGTGATATATCAAGGGGTCGTCTTTTGAATTGACGTCCTGTATTATCCCGAATATGCCGGATTCTACGTTGACTGCGCGGCATTTGCCATCAATGTTTTTCACGTATGCGAGGTCGTCGGATACTATTTTTTCTCCGGGGAGCATCGCCGTTGACGTCTTACCGCAGGCGCTCGGAAACGCTCCGGCAAAGTATGTTTTCCTGTCGCCGGGACCCATCAGTCCCACTATCATGAAATGCTCGGCAAGCCATCCGTTTTTGTTGGATTCGCAGATAGCGAGTCTCAGCGCAAGTTTCTTGAATCCTATTGAGTTGCCCGCGTACTGGTTATTTACGCTGTAAACCGAATTTGCTGTGTAGTCTATGTATATTCTTTTCTTATCATAATCCGTGCTTATCGCGTTTTTGTCCAGTCTTCCGGCAGAATGCAGGGTCTTGAAGATGACGGTATCGTCGGAGATTTTGGAGAACGTACTATATCCCTTCCTGTATAGAAGGTCAACGGAATGCGCGACGTACCAGGAATCCGTACATTCCATGCATGGTATCGTGAATACAGAATCAGCGGGCCCCAGGGTAAGAAACCGCACTATCATTGTTTTGCCTTTCATAGAATTCTTGAGCAGTGAGTAGATTTCCTTGAGCCCCGCTTCTCTCTCTATCTGGTTCAGTTCCGGGCTCAACGAGTTGCCTTTAGGGACCATGAGTTTTGTTACTTCCCTGTCTCTGCCCTGGTCGTTGATTCCGTCAAAATGGAAGGTGTGCCCGGGTATTGCAAGGGCTGAGGATTCCTCTCCGGAGACTATAGCCATGTGTTTTATACGTGCTATCTCGTCCGGGGTATCGCTGCATATAAATATTTCAGAAGGATTGCAAATCTTTGCTGATTCGGCAATAAACCGTTGCACGCCGGAGTTTTTTATGCGTTCCAGCTTTGCAAGGTCTTCTTTGCTCATAATGTTGCTGAGTTCTGCAAGATATTGACTCACTGACTGCCTCCCGCTTTTATGTTTTAAAAATAGACGAAAAAGGGTGAACGGTCTAAAAGATTTGCGGATTATAATAACATAAAGGAAGCATGCAAGTCAAAATCAGATTTTTTCAAAGTCTTCAAAATCGTCGTAGGATTCGTCGAAACATACCAGTTTTGCGATGTTGAGAAGTACTCCGAGAGCAAGAACGTTAATGAGGAACGAAGAGCCTCCCACGCTGAAGAAGGGCAGGGTGGTTCCCTTTGACGGCACTATCTTCAGAACAACGCTGGCGTGCAGGAGGAACTGGAATCCGAAAAGGCCGCCTATGCCTGCGGTGAGCAGTTGCAGGAATTGGTCCCGGGTGAGCTTCGAGATAGTGAAGCAGGAAAAAACTATTATTGCGAACAGAACAAGAACGAGTACGGTGCC
>JAKJFI010000099.1 GCA_022704985.1 Candidatus Omnitrophota bacterium
TTCCTGCGCACACGCCATTCCGGCTCTTCGTCCTCGAAATCCCTGCCGTCATAGGAGATGCTTATCCGGTCAAGAACAAGGACGTTGGCATCCTTCCTCTCAAATTCAAAGGTATCCGGCAGGCGGACAACCTTCGCGCTCTTGAAATCCGGTGCTCTGCTTTCCACATTCTGCACGTTTTCAAAATCATCCGTCAGTTTCAGAAGAACCGAACCCGCCGAAGGCAGAGAGAAAACGTATCTTAATTCATCTCCGCTTCTCACGGCTTCGGAAAAACATATACTGCCGTCAACAGCATCAAGAACGCATAGTTTCCTCCCGCCGGCATTCTTTACCGTAAGAACGTATTCCCGTTTATCTTCCCTGTCGGAGTTCACAACAAAAAATATCTCATCCTTACCGTCAATCCTGTGCTGGACGTAGGTATCCGGAATATTTTTACCGTCGGCGCCCCTAAGCATATAGGTTGACCGGACAAGCGAATTCACGGCATTCCGTATCGACTCCACGGAAGACGGCAGACAATGCACATTTTTATGCATCAGGATTTTTGACCACCTGCCCTTATTCTCTATCCCGTCTATCTCTTCCGGCGGCTTGCCCAGTACAATCAGTATCCCGCCGTTCTCAACAAACTTTTCAAGCAACTCCACCGTCTTCTCGCGCCACGTCTTGGAAGGAGGAACGACAACCACTCTATAGGACATCTTCCCTACTGCAAGGTTTTTGCCTTTCGCGTTTCCGTAATCCTCGAGAAAGCTTTCATCGCCCAGGTCGCAGTCATGGCCCGTGCTTAAAATAGCGTCCAGCGTCTTGCGCATCAGGGCATCCAGCGCATCGGCATCCGTCAGGTCGTTTACAGGGATATCGTCCGCCCTGCGCGCCGATGCCGCCCCTATCCTCCTTCCCGCAATTGCGCTTTCTATGGAATGAAGAAGGAGAATCGAGACTTCCGGTTTCCCGGAAGTAAGCGCATACGCAATCCTTGTAAAATAATCATTCAGCGCCGGCAGGTCTTTCCAATAGGTCTGCTGGTAGTTCCATACCGGCGGATAGTCCCGCTTCCTCCTGCCCTTTGCCGAGTACCACGAAAGATGGGGGCAGAAAAAATTCGCTCCGAGAACAAGGTCATAATCGCCCAGCCACCTGAAATCCTCAAAGGTATTGGTATGCCTGCTCACCCCGAAAATCTCTGTCAGGACAGTTTTTCTTCCCAACTGCCTTGCCGCGGAAGACACCTGCTTGCAGGTAAGCAGTATCGGAATTCTTCCAGACGTCTGCCTGCATAAATGGTCGATTCCCGGTATCTGCTGATACCTGTAATGAGCCATGACGCCGCCGCAGTGGTTTGCTATCTGGCTGGCAAACTTATCTTCCGCATTGTAATGTCCGGTGTGCGCAATCTTGCGCTTCTCACACCAGTCGTATATAGGTTTGTCGTATGCTTCAAGAAACTGCCTGAGAATTGCCCTGTGAACAAGAAGTCTTACGCGCCTCGCCTCTTTACCGTCAAAAAAGAGATAAGGCAGGTCTTTCCAAAAATCCCTTCCGGTCCACTTTCCATACTTTTCAGGTATTCCTTCATACCACGGAATGCCATTTTCCATACCGTATATGTTCGGCTCGTCTGTAAAAATACCCGGTATCCTTTTGCCGAATTCTTTCCCCAGACGCCTGTAGTATACATCATGCGTCAGTTCCATAAACTTCTTCACGGCTTCGGGATGCAGAAGATTTGCATACGACTCGCCGCTCCACCACGAAGTTTTCTCACTGTATCTTCTTACAAACACAAGCCGTTCGCATCGCTCAACAGATTCCAGACACTCAATCGGCACTGCCTCGATTTCTTTCAAAATCAGTCCGTCCCTTTTAATAATCTGATATGCGTACCTTATTGCCTCGTCCGCACCGGCAGAAGGGAGCGGTTCGCCGGACGCAAGGAAAAAAGCGTTAAGGCGCGTTGCCCTGTATTCATCTTTCATACCCGCAACCTGGCCGCCGGCATTTCCGCTGGGCCATAGGTCTTCATCATACAGCCACAGGTATCCGTCCTTCTTCTGCACAGACTTCACCGCCGCTTCCATCGATGCAAACCATTCGTCTCCCATATAATTGGTTATCAAACCGTGCCTCGAATGGAAAAACCCCCCTCCGAGTCCGACAGACAACATATCTTCCATCTGCCTTGCCGTTTCTTCGGGCGTAATCCTGTCGTTTATCGCCCAGAAAGGCGTGGGTCGCATTATTGAAGGCGGGTTTTTAAATTTTTTCATATCCATTTCCATCTCCTTGGGGTCTCCCCCTTTGTTTGGACAGAAAGTAGTACTTCTTTAGGTGTAAAAAGCTTTTAGGCCGCCGGCCTTTTTTTTCGCCGACAGTGATATTAAACCACCCCCTTCTTCTCCTGTCAAATTTTTCCACCGAAATAAACTTCCGCAGGAGTCTTTTTGTTCAATGAGCTGTGAAACCGTTCCTCGTTATAAAACCTGAAATACATCTTTAAGCCCTCTTTTCCTTCCCTGATAGACTGGTAGTCATGCAGGTACACTTCTTCGTATTTAACCGTGCGCCAGAGTCGCTCTATGAATATGTTATCGTAAACCCTGCCTCGCCCGTCCATGCTTATACGAACCTCCGCCGCTTCCAACTTTTCCGTGAAATCCCTGCTGGTAAACTGTGACCCCTGGTCTGAATTCAAAATGTCCGGCTTTTGCTTGGCCAGGGCGGTCCCCAGCGCCTCCAGACAGAAGCTAACGTCCATCGTATTTGAAATCTCCCAGCTTATTACGTACCTGCTGTACCAGTCCATGATTGCCACCAGATACATCCAGCCCGGATGCATCCTGATGTAGGTTATGTCCGTCGCCCATACCTGATTGGGATATTCAATTCTCATGCCCCGCAAGAGATACGGAAAGACCTTGTGCTCTTTATTCGGAATAGAAGTTTTCCTCTTCGGATAAATCGCCTGTATCCCCATCTCCTGCATAAGCCGTTCTACACGCTTATGATTGACATGATGTTCCACGGAATCCAGCCAGTCGGTCATCTGTCCTATGCCGCGAAATGGATGCCGGGTATATTCCTCATCTATAAGCCGCATAAGAAACTCATTATATGAGTCATCCCGATGCGGCTGGTAGTAACAGCTGGACCTTGCTAAATCCAACAAATTGCATTGCCTTATCAGCGGGATTTTCAGATTCTGTTTGTCAATGAACGAACGCTTCTCTTCTACTCCAGCAACCGAGATTTTTTTTTAAGCCAGTCGTTCTCTACCTTCAATTGTCCTATCTGCTGATATAACTCCGCCTGAAGTTCATCTGCCGTTTTCTCACGCTTCTTTATCTTCCCGTTAAATATCTCCGGCAGCCGCTCCAGCACCTCTTTTTTCCATTTACTAATTTGGTTGGGATGGATACCATATTTACTGCTTATTTCCGCTACTGTCTTTTCGCCTTTGATTGCTTCCAAGGCCACTTTTGCCTTTAATCCTGCGTCGTGAGTCCTCCTCATTTTGCCCCCTCTGCTGGTTGTCCTTATATCTTACAATCCACCTATAAGGACTGTCCAGTTTTTGGGGGAGACTTCATTTATCTACAAGCGGTTCCAAAAGTTCCCAGAGCCATTCATACATGCCGACAGACTCAATCGCACAATGGATAGGCTTGGGCAGGGAGGTGATGA
>JAKJFI010000100.1 GCA_022704985.1 Candidatus Omnitrophota bacterium
TCGAACCACCCCGGGTCTTCCCTGCCGTATTCCAGCAGTGTCCCCGTGACAACAAGTGGACCCATGAGCGGTCCGAGTCCATTTTCGTCTATGCCCAGCACCCTCTTATGCATTGCGCCTCTTTCCCACTCCCGTTGAGGAAGGGGCGGTAAAACAGCTTTTTTACCTGACAAGAATAGACAGCCCGCTTAAAACCAGGATAACGGCAAACATCCTTCTCAGTTTTTCCCTGGGGATGTTAATCGACAGTCTGGCGCCGAGCGGAGCCGCCGCCATCGAGCCGATACCCAGCAGTACACCGAGACGGTAATCAACATAGCCCCTGACAATGTAGCCGATGCCGCCGGAGATGGAGTTGAAAAATATCGCTATGAGCGCTGTTCCGATGCAGGCGTGCATGGGCATCTTCAGGAATATGTACAGCAGAGGGATGAGCAGCACCGCTCCGCCGACACCGCACAGTCCTGAAATAAAACCGGCGAGGAGACCGATGAGGATAGCCTGTATCTTGCTGTATCGCATCTCGCCTTCCTTGCATGACGCACCGCCGTTTTCGGGATAGAAAAACATTTTTATTCCGAGGACAGTTATAAGAATTACAAATATATACCTGACGGCTGTCTCGGGCAGGCGGTCAGTGAGAAGGGCGCCTGCCTGCGCTCCTGCTATACCGCAGGGCACTATATAGAGCGCAATCTTTGCCCTGACCTGGTTATACCTGACATAGTTTATCAGAGCTGAAATGGCGGAAAAAACTATCACGAAGAGGCTGGTGCCTATCGACTCTTTCATCGGCAGTTTGAAAACGTGGAATATCGCCGGCACCAGGAGCGAGCCGCCGCCCATTCCGAAGAGCCCGCATATGAACCCTGCCGCTATACCGGTAATAAGCGCCTGTATTGCAAATACCATTTCAACCTTCGGGGAACACCCACACCCCCTTTTCAGTTTTTTTTCCGTTTGCCGCCGTTTCTCTGCAGTGTAACAGAAACTTGCGTTGAAAACAACCGTTTAATCTTTCCTGCAGGCGAGTTTTTTCAGGACCTCCCCCGCATAGGTCTCAACCTGCCACAGCCTGGACTTTACACAGTAATCCAACCATACATTAGGTACCAATCCCTTGTGCGCCTTGCGCCATATGTTTGCAAGCTTCTTTCCTTCTCCTATAGCCGCTTTTATCGCTCCGGCGGTCATCTTCTCTTCCCATGGATTGAACCGGTCATTTTCCCCGTAGAGCGTGGCCGAACGCACCCAGAGGCTTTTCAGATTATCAAGCGAGTTATTTCTCCACTCCTGAAGTTTGGTCCCGGCATCAAGGCACTTAAAAAATCTATCGCCAGCAAGTTTTTTCATCTTCCGTGTTTTTAGAAAATCCCGCGCTTTTTCAACGGCGTTCCCGTCAAGTTTGCCGTCTCTCATCGACCATGCGGCGAGCGCCAGCGCGTCAAGGGATGTCTCCATGCTTTCGCAGGGGGCAATAAAAGTGTTGTACCTGCTCCATCCCGTGGCCACCAGTCCCTTCAGTCCGGTCTTCCGGGACGCTTCTATCCATGCCAGGAGGTTTTCAGTGCGAACCTTCAGGTCGGGAACGTCGGCCAGTATGCCGTCCGCACCCTTGAATGCGGACGCTCCCCACATCGTTATGCCTGCGCGCGAGAATCTCTCCATGGCCCCGATTATATTCTCCGGTATCTTTGAACCGTACATCCAGACCATCAGGTCCGCTTTCCCTGCAAGCTTCTTCAGTTCTCCGGCGGGCCATTTGCGCATCATGTCGTCCCAGAGAATGGGTTGTATCTGCTTTTCCCGAAGGTGTTCAAGCACGGGAAGGATATGCTTCAGGTAAAGGGCTCCTTTTCCCGTAGCGGCGACCGCCTTCCTGCAGACCGGGCATGAGCCCATGGTCCATGCCTCATCTCCTCCAAGGTGAAAGTGTTTTATCCTGCCGGCGTGTGTCCGCAACACATCGTCCACCAGAGATATGACCAGTTCACTGCTGTCTTTCCTGCTGGGGCATATTTCCCCGGCGTTATCAAGCTCCCTGAATTTTTTAAGCCTTTTCTGGGAGAGCAGGGTTTCCATGTGCCCCAGCGACTGGACCAGAGGAATCACCTCTATAGAGAGTTTTTCAGCCTTTGCAAAGAACCTGTCAACCGTCTTTTCGGAATAGGCTGTACAGCTTTGCATTTCGGGATACTTCTTCCAGGGATATGCGTCTTCCCATTCGACTAATACGCAGTTTATTCCGACAGCGGCCATTATTTCCAGCAGTTCCGGGAGCCTTTCCGGCGTAGGCGGCAGTCCTTTCAGGTCCAGGTGAATCCCGCGAATTCCCACAAACGGTTTCTGCTTTTTATTCATGGCGCCTCCCTTTTTTAAGTTTCTCCTTGGCTCTTTCGCCCCTCTTCATTCTCTCCTCGCAAGAAGGTGCGGATTAAAAGGTATTCATACAAATCGGCTGAATACGCGGTTGCCGAGCAGAACGCCCTGTTCGGTCAGCCGGTACCTGCCGTCGAATTCTTCTATCAGCCCGTCATCGAGCAGTTCATTCACATCCTTCTCGTATCCCGAAAACATCCCTGTTTTTACTCCCACTGATAGCCGCAACCCGAGAAAAAGCGTTTCCTGTCGGCGGGAGAGAGCCGTTGCCGGCTGTTGTTCTACCACGGATTTCGCCGGAGAGACCAGGTAGTCTGCAAGGATGCAGGTATTGGACCAGCGTCTGCCGTTGATACAGGAATGCGCGGCGACTCCCAACCCGATGTAGTTCCCGTTCTCCCAGTAGTTGAGGTTATGCCGGCATTCTCTTCCTTCCAGCGCGAAATTGGATATTTCGTAACGGTTATATCCGTTCCTGCCGAGATGACGGACCGCCAGAAGGTACATTTCTGCGTCTTCTTCTTCGCCCGGAAATACCAGTTTTTTTCTGGGGTCTGCGGAATATTTCCTGTCCCACATGGGGGTGCCTTCTTCAATCTGCAGGTTGTAAACGGACAGATGTTCCGGTTTCAGGGAAACGGCGGCATTCAGAGTCTTTTCCCAATCGGCGCTCGACTGACCGGGCAGTGCGAACATGAGGTCCATGCTGACGTTGTCAAACCCTGCGGCGCGGCAGGAATCATATGCATCCAGAGCTTCTTCCGTGGTATGGATGCGTCCGAGCGTCTTCAGCAGATTGTTGTTGAAGCTCTGCACGCCCAGGGAAATGCGGTTAATGCCCAGTTTTCTGAAAGCCCGCAGTTTGCCTGCGTCAACCGTTCCCGGGTTTGCCTCCAGCGTAATCTCCTGTCCACCCGGAAATTCAGGGCACGTCTGCCTTATCGCGGAAAAGATGCGCTCAATCCGGGCAGGAGAAAGCAGAGACGGAGTGCCGCCGCCGAAATATACCGTGGAAATACCGCCGGACAAAAGGTTGTGTCGCGCCCGACATTCTTCGCAGAGCGCATAAACGTACCGGTCTATCATGGAGTCGTCTGTTCCGGGGAAGGAAACGAAGTCGCAATACCCGCACTTCCTGACACAAAACGGAATATGCATGTACAGGGCTTTCATTTATTCGTCTCATCGCACCCCTCCTCCGTCCGCCTCCCTTGAGGAGGGGAAAACAGGTGGGGAGGTTACTTATTCATTTTCAAGACAGACAGGAAGACATCCTGAGGGATGTCAAC
>JAKJFI010000101.1 GCA_022704985.1 Candidatus Omnitrophota bacterium
CCCGCCACTATGACAATGGACGAGCATAAGGATTTGATAAGGCATACGGTTGATGTCGTAGCCGGGCGCTGTCCGGTTATAGCCGGGACCGGTTCAAACAACACGAGGGAAGCGGTGGAACTGTCGCAGGAAGCGGAAAAAGCCGGCGCTGACGCCTTGTTGCTGATAACTCCATACTACAACAAGCCCATGCCCAAAGGTCTCTACCTTCACTACAAAAAGGTTGCTGAAAACGTCTCGCTTCCGGTTATCTTGTATAACGTGCCTTCCAGAACCGGGACTAATATTCCGCCGGAAACCGTAGAGGAACTCTCTCATGTAAAGAACATAATAGGCATCAAGGAAGCAAGCGGCAGTCTTGACCAGGCAAGCAGGATAATTTCCATGTGCAGAAAGGACTTCATCGTCTTTTCAGGAGACGATTCCCTGACCGTTCCCATGATGGCGGTCGGCGCAAAGGGAGTCATTTCGGTAGCGGCTAACGTTGTTCCCCTGCAGGTTGCGGAGATGACTGGCTCCGCGCTTGCCGGTGACTGGGAAAAAGCGCGCCGAATACACCTGGAGCTCATGCCTGTGTTTAAAGCGCTGTTCGTGGAAACTAACCCTATACCGGTTAAGGCCGCGCTTGGACTGATGAAGCTTTTGACGCCTGAATGGAGATTGCCGCTTACTCCGCCGTCTCCGGCCAGTCTTGAGAAGATAAAGCAAGTCTTGACAGAAACAGGGGTGCTTAAATGATATTCAGACGGAAAAGATATACAAGGATTGAGCCCAGGGAAAGGCCGGAAATAAAGAAGGACCTCTGGCTGAAATGTGACAAATGCGGCAAGCCAATCTATAAGAAAAAGTGGGACGAGAACCTGAATGTTTGTCCGCACTGCGATTTTTACGGGAGGATGACAGCGCGCGACAGGATAGGTATGCTGGCTGATGCTGAATCCTTCAAGGAGCAGTGGCCTTTGATGCTTTCCACCGACCCGCTCTCTTTTACGGGAGCCAAGGCGTATACGGATAAACTAAAGGAAGAGATGCAGAAGACAGGGCTGAAAGAGGCTATCGTTACGGGGGAGTGCAAGATAGAAGGAGTTCCCTGCGAGCTCGGTGTCATAGATGCCGGTTTCATCATGGGGAGCATGGGTTCGGTGGTAGGCGAAAAATTTGTAAGGGCCGCGGAATATGCCGTTGAGAGAAAGATGCCGTTTGTCTGCGTCTCCGGCGGCGGCGGCGGCGCAAGGATGTACGAAGGAGCAATTTCGCTGATGCAGATGGCAAAGACATCCGCGGCGGTCGGCAAGATGAAAAAAGCAGGGTTGCTTTTCCTTTCGGTGCTTACCGACCCGACGATGGGAGGTATTGCGGCAAGCTTCGCATCCCTCGGAGATATCATAATTGCCGAGCCGGGGGCGCTGGTGGGATTCGCTGGTCCCAGGGTGATTGAGCAGACCATAAGACAGAAACTGCCGCCCGATTTCCAGAGAAGCGAATTTCTTTACTCTCACGGTATGGTTGACATAATTTCAAAACGCGCGGAGCTGAAGGAAACCATCGCAAAAATTCTCAAGATTATTCACCTATGAAACCTCTTCCCGAGACGGATTTTCTCTTACAGCTTACCGATTTTGGAATAAAGCTGGGGCTTGACAAGACCAGGCATCTGCTCAAACAATTCGGCGAGCCGCACCTGCAATACCCGTCGATTCTCATCGCCGGTACCAACGGCAAGGGTTCGGTTGCAAAGACTGTCGCCAACATTCTTACCTGCGCCGGCTACCGCACAGGGCTTTACACCAGCCCCCATCTCGTACATATCGGAGAGCGGATAGTTTTCAACGGGCAACCTATAGGAGCGGACAGCCTGGCGCGCAAGATACGGCGACTGCAGAAGATACTCGGTTCCCAGCCAAACAATCTCTGTCCGACATTTTTTGAGGCGCTTACAACAATCGCTTTTTCTTACTTTGCAGACATGAAAGCGGATATCGTGGTTTGCGAGGTGGGGATGGGCGGCAGGTTTGACTCTACCAACGTACTGCCTGCGTTTCTTCAGGTAATAACGAAGATAGGGAAGGAACACACGCAGTATCTCGGCAAGACCTACGAGGAAATAGCCAGCGAGAAAGCGGGGATTATAAAACGGGGAAGCGTCGTCATTTCCGCATACCAGAAAGACCGGGCGATGAATGTCATAAGAAGCAAGGCGGAAGAGAGAAACGCCACGCTCTACACCTACAGGAAAGATTTTACGGTCAGAAGGACCGCTGTTTCCGTATGCGGGCAGGAGTTCAACTTCTATTCGGGCAAACAACGGTTCCCTGCCCTGAACACCCCCCTTCTGGGCAGGTACCAGATGGAGAACATGGCGCTTGCCGTCCAGACGGTCGGACTTCTTGGGCAGAAGGGTTTCCCGGTAGAGAAGGAAGCTCTTTATAAAGGGGTTTCAACGACAGTCTGGCCGTGCAGGTTCCAGGTGATGAAGGAAGCCCCTGTTGTTGTCGTGGACGGTGCGCACAATCCTGATGGGATGCGCACGCTTTCCGGGACACTCGCGGAGGTTTTTCCGGGGAAGAAGTTCTCTTTTTTGACGGGTATCCTGAAAGACAAGGACTGGCGGAAGATGCTGCGTATCCTCCTGGGAACTAATGATATAAGCGAGATAGTGTTTACAAGGCCGGAGACCGAACGGGCCCTTGACCCCGCAGTTCTTGCCGGTTTTGTCAAAGACAGAAAAATTAAATCTTCGCGCCGCGCATCTTATGTCCCTTTCCCCGCCGGGGAGCAGACCGGGACGAGGGGAAAGAACAGATGCGGGGACATCAAAATTACGGTGATACCTAAACCGTCCACTGCCCTGAAATATGTGAAAAACGCCAAAAAGGACTGGTGTGTCTGTGGTTCTCTCTACCTCTGCGGTGATGCCCTCTCCTGCCTGCAAGGCTCTGGAAAGAGCGAAACATGAAGTTGACGGGAAATAGACGAAGGTATATAATCTAAGGCGATGAAAATCCTGATAAAGAATGGATATCTGGTAAACCCTGCCGGCTCTCCGGTAGAAGGCGTGTATGATATTCTGATAGAAAACGATGCGGTTTCCCGCATTGCAAAAAACATACCCGCAAAAAAAATAAAGACAATAGACGCAAGAGGCAGGAATGTTTTTCCGGGATTGATTGACGTCCACTGCCACCTGCGGGAACCGGGCAGGGAGGATGAGGAAACGATACAGACAGGCAGTCTCTCGGCTGTTTCAGGCGGTTTTACCACGGTATGCTGTATGCCGAACACCTCGCCGTCCCTTGACAACAGGGTGGCTATAAGGTTTGTCGTTGACAGGGCGAGGGATGCTTCCTGCGAGGTGCTTCCTGTAGGAGCGATAACCGTCAACAGAGAGGGAAAGGGGCTCCCGCCCTATGGCGAGATGGTTCAGGAAGGCGCGGCGGGCTTTTCGGATGATGGCAACTGCGTGATGAACAGCCTGGTCATGAGAAGGGCTCTTGAGTACTCAAAGCTGTATAAGAAACCGATTATCTCCCATTCTGAAGACTCCAACCTGTCGAAAAACGGGGTGATGAATGAAGGCGCTCTTTCTACAAGAATGGGGCTTGCCGGCATCCCCGTGCAGTCCGAATCCATCATGGTGAGCAGGGATGTAGCGCTTGCCCA
>JAKJFI010000102.1 GCA_022704985.1 Candidatus Omnitrophota bacterium
TTCCTGTTATCCCGCAGGAAAAAGCTTTTTTACCATTATCAGAGCAGGTCTTCTGACTGGGGACTTTCCCGGCTCCCTTTCATTTTTCAAAAGGTGAACCGAACCTAATCTTCCGTCTTCCCTTCCACATTATGCGGAAAGTGACTTATTGGAATTTCGTAGTCCCTTACAGCGCCGGGAGCGTGGCCGATATGGCTCTTCCCTATTAAGCCCTTCGGCGCTCTGATTACATATATCGTATTATTGTACCTCGTAGAAGATTTATGTCAACAGAAACTGCAAGAGAGTGAAAGAGCGGTCAGCGGAGGAGTTTTTTTATCTGGCTTTCAAGTTCCTTCATGTCAAAGGGTTTAGACAGTACGGCGTCGGCGCCCGATTCTTTGACTTTTTTTACATTTTCTTCTGTAGGATATCCTGTTATGGCGATGATTTTTATGTGTTTTGTGTTGGGATCGTTGCGGATGTTTCTGCAGAGACTGAACCCGTTTATTCCGGGCATAAATAGCTCAAGTATCACAATGTCGGGAATTGCTCTGGCAAGCATCCTTCCTGCCTCAAATCCGTCGGATGCGGAGTTGATAATGAATGAAGGATTTGCTTTTTCCATGTAATCTCTTACCGACTGTATTATTAGTTTTTCGTCGTCAACGATAAGAATCCGGGTTTCCTCGCGTGAAAAGGAGCCGGCGATTTTGCTGTCCATGCCGCTTTTTTTTATAAAATCAAGGAGGTCTCTTTTTGTGATTTTGTACCTTCCGCCGGGTATCTTAAAGGCTTTAATCTTACCGTTGATTACCCACTTATATGCGGAAATGCGGCTTACTCCAAACAACCTGGCGATATCACCTGTGGTAAAAAATTTCTTATTCAGATTTACCATCTTAACCCTGCATTATACAGTAGTTACGAATTTTTGTCAAATTTTAATGATTATAAAACTGTTGCAATTACAATCGTTTCCGGTTTGCCTAAACCGCCAGATGTGGTAAGATAACATCCTATGGTTATGGAAATATTGCTTGTGGTCGCGCTGGTTCTGCAGGTTGTCATTTTGATACTGCTCTATGTTGCAATGCGCGGAAGAACGGGTGATGCCGGAGGCAAACTAAGGGATATAGAAGGACGGATTGACAGGATTGATCCGCTCATAAGGGATGAGTTTGCACGCAGCAGAGAGGAGCTCCAGAAGAATTCCAGAGAAACGAGGGAGGAGCTGAGCGGGTCTCTCAGGAATCTGGGAGAGGTGCTTTCCGGGACTATGGAGAAACGTCTTAAATCGCTTCAGGAGGAAAACTCCAGAAAACTTGAAGAGATGAGGGCGACGGTTGACGAAAAGCTCCAGTCAACGCTTGAAAAGAGGTTGACGGAATCCTTCAATGTGGTAAGTGAGCGGCTCAAGCAGGTGCATGAGGGGCTCGGGGAGATGAAGACGTTAGCCACAGGAGTAGGGGACCTGAAGAAGGTTCTTTCTAACGTGAAAACCCGGGGCGTGCTGGGAGAGATACAGCTCGGCAATATACTGGAGAATATACTTTCAGCGGAGCAGTATGAGAAAAACGTAACGGTAAAGGAAGGGTCCGCGGAAACGGTGGAGTATGCGATAAAGCTTCCGGGAGGAGACCAACCCGTTTACCTGCCCATTGACTCAAAGTTTCCGATTGAGGTTTATCACCGTCTTCTGGACGCCCATGCAAACGGTAACGCTGAACTGATAGCCAGAGCGGGCAAGGATGTGGAAAACACGATAAAGAAGTGCGCAAGAGATATAAGCGAGAAGTACATCAACCCGCCCGATACAACGGATTTCGGCATACTTTTTCTGCCGGTGGAAGGACTGTACGCGGAGATAGTCAGGCAGACGAGCCTGATTGAGGTGCTTCAGCGGGACTACAGGATAACTGTGACCGGGCCCACCACGCTGGCGGCTTTTCTGAACAGTCTGCACATGGGATTCCGTACCGTTGCGATACAGAAAAGAACAAGCGAGGTATGGAGGATACTGGCGGCGGTTAAGAAGGAATTCGACAGGTTCGGAGATGTTCTTAAAAAGGCGCAGGAAAAGATTGAGGGCGCCGGCAGGGATATAGAGACGCTCGTGGGAACCAGGACAAGACAGATACAGTCAAAGCTCAGGAGTGTTGGCGAGATATCCGGGCATGATGCGGATTTGATTGAAAAAGAATAACTTTCGTGTTTCAAGGCAAGGGAGGGATGGACTATAAATTCCCCTCCATCCACCTTTGTCAAAAGAGAATCTGAGGGGGATTCGGGAGAGATAATGTGCATAATGAAGAGAGTGAGAGGGCTGGCTTTGATAGCTGTCCTGAGCTTGTTTGTCGCAGGTTTTTTTGCCGGGGCAGGCGATGCGGCGGAGATAAAAATTGTTTCCATAGATACCCAGAGGGTATTTGCGGAACATCCCGCTTTCCATGAAGCTATGGCGAAATTCCAGACGCAGATGCAGGATATTCAGAAGAAAATTGAAGAAATGAAGGAAGAAGAGAAAGCGACAGCCCAGCAGATATACCAGTATCAGATGCAGCAGCTCGGGATGCAGTTGCAGGAAGAGGCGTTCAGCAAGATGAAAGCGGATGTGCAGAAGTTTGCAAAGAAAAAGAGATATACCTACGTCGTTGACAGCAACATGCTTATCGTAGGAGGAAAGGACATAACAGAGGAAGTGCTG
This sequence comes from Candidatus Omnitrophota bacterium, assembly GCA_022704985.1. Next base: position 2,687 of record JAKJFI010000102.1, read on the forward strand.
GCATCCTTCCCGAAGCCGGAGCCGAAGAAAGAAGAAGCGGTAACTCCTGTGCCGGAGAAGGAAGAATATCCTGCTACTCCCGCTGAAGCGACGAAGTAACCTGAATCAGTCTTTTTCAAGGGCGATGTCGAGGGTTTTCTGGGCGTGTATTGCGGTCGTGTCAAAGACCTTGACAGTTGTGTCTGATTGCTTTATCAGGAAAGGCAGTTCTGTACAGCCCAGAACAATCCCTTCCGCTCCTTTGTTAATCAGCCTGTCAATTATTCCCAGCGCTTTGGCGCGTGATTCGTCCCGCACTTCGTTTTTAACCAATTCTTTATATATGATGCCGTTCACTGTTTTCATGTCTTCCGCATCAGGGAGGACGGTTTCGATACCCATGCGGGCGAGCCCTTTTTCATAAAATCCTTTGCTCATCGTGAATATCGTTCCGAGCAGACCGATTTTTTTCATCCCGCTTTTCTTGATTTCTTCGCCGGTCGCGTCAATAATGCTTATCCACGGGATGGGGACGCGCTCTTTTACTTCGTCATATACGATGTGTATAGAATTGCACGCGGCGACAACGAAATCCGCCCCGGCGTCATGAAGTTTTACAATAGCGGTTTCTATTTCTCCCGCAATCTCGTAACCCGCGTCGATAAACTTCTGAAAATTCAGGCTATAGATTATTATCTCGGGATATGCAAAATCCTTGTACATCTCATGGTACTTATGGACTATGTAAAGATAATAAGAAACGGTTGATTCAGGCCCGAGTCCTCCAAGTATCCCTATTTTTTTCATATACCGTCCTCCTTTATCATTGCGAGGGACATTGTCCCGCGGGCAATCTTTTGAGATTGCTTTTTACAAAACGCTCGCAATGACAAGCATTAAAAGTCGCTTATTCACTCCAGTCCATGATAACCTTGCCGCACTTGCCGGAAATCATTGTTTCGAACGCCTGCTCGAATTCGGTATA
>JAKJFI010000103.1 GCA_022704985.1 Candidatus Omnitrophota bacterium
CAATTATCTCTAATTTCAGCAATATCAACTGTCGATTTATCCGATGCTTCCAATTTCTGTAGTCGGGCGATGCTTTCCATCAATCGTTTGTAACCCTTTTCAGCAGCTTGCAATGCTTCGTTACTAAAATCGAGGGTGCTACGATAGTGCGATTGAGCCATGAAGAAACGCACTGTCATTGGTGAATATCCTTGTTCGAGTAGTGGGTGGTCACCTGTAAATAATTCTCCCGGCAAGAATCCGTTTCCTGCAGTTTTAGACATACGAACACCGTTTACCGTGAGCATATTCGTGTGCATCCAATATTTAACCGGAGCTACATTGTTGCAAGCTTCAGATTGAGCAATTTCGTTGGTGTGGTGTGTGGCTTGCAAGTCCATTCCGCCACCGTGAATGTCGAAAGTAGTTCCTAAATATTTGGTACTCATCGCCGAACATTCAATGTGCCAGCCAGGCCTGCCCCTGCCCAGTTCGGTATCCCAACAGACGCCTTCCTTCTCTTCTTTCCAGAGCGCAAAATCGCGCGCGTCGTCCTTGCCGTACTCGTCCACTTCAACCCTTGCGCCCGGCGTCATTCCGGAGAGGTCTATCCCCGCGAGCTTCCCATAGGAGGAAAATTTTTCTATGCTGAAATATATCGCCCCTTCTTTCTTGTAGGCAAACCCGCCTTCCAATAATTTCTTTACAAGCGCCACCATTTCGTTTATATGTTCGGTGGCTCTGGGAAGGTAATCCGGTTTCTTAAGCCGCAGGGTCTCCATGTCTTCAAGAAACGCCTTGACATACCTTGCCGTGTATTCTCCCAGCTCCACGCCTTCCCTTGCGGCGCCGGCGATTGTCTTATCATCCACATCGGTGATATTCATCACGCGAAGGACCTTGTACCCCGAATACTCAAGAAACCTGTGCAGGATATCCTCAAAAACATACGCCCTGAAGTTGCCTATGTGCGCCAGGCTATATACGGTGGGACCGCAGGTGTAGAGCCCGACAACGCCTTCCTTAAGCGGTATGAATTCCTCTTTTTTTCTCGTCAGCGTGTTATAGAATTTTATCATTTCCTCGGATACTCCTTTTGCCCCCCCTCAAAGGGAAGACAAACAAGGTTCTCACTTTAATACCAGCCGAGTTTCTTCATGAGCGCTTTCGCTTCTTCTTCGGAAGAACAGCTCATGGCAATCAGGAGCCCTTCCGGCTTCAGGTTCTCAATTACAAGGTCTATCTCCTCGACCTTCGGATAGACGACAATCGCTTTTTTCTTCTCCTGAATCTTCTTATAGAGAGGTATCCATTTCCCGATACCTTCCTGCTCTGAACGTGCTCCGGCAACCCATTGTATCGCGTTCAATTTCGGAATGTCCAGAAGAATATCAAGATGCTGAAGCGCCTCCGGCCCGTCCAGATGATAGATAGAATAGTCAAGATACTCAATCTCCGCAAGCAATCCTTCAAGAAAAAACTCCCTGTACATTTTCGGGGAAACCAAACAGGAAAAATCGTTCTGCACCGGGTACATCTTGCCGGGAGCCCAGATACCTATCCACGCCGTGGTTCCGGGTTGAACATCTTTCACGATACCGTAATAATCATCCCATACCTTTTTCCAGGCCTTGAAGAGTGCCTTCATCGCCTTTTGCACGCCTTCCGGGTTTTCTATGAGGTCCATGGACGCCCTGTCAGGACCGCCTCTTAATACCGCGAGGGAATCGAAGCCTGCATGCAGGTCGGTATTGCCCACGATATACCTTCCTTTTCCCCTCTCCGCAGCAAGTCTTGTCAGTTCAAGATTTTTCCTGTAGAGCGGATTTCCATCGGATATCTGCAGGTCTGATATGCAACTGTAGTCTTTGAGAAAACAGCTGTGCCAGTCAGCCCAGGACGTAGAATCTGACTGCTTTGAATAGTTCATACTCACACCGAGAAAGCCCGAAAAGACGTCAGGCCCGAAATTTGGACAGAACTGCGGGACGGCCAGCCCTCCCCAGTATATGTGGCCAACCTCTTTTTCGTATTCGTCAAGAATTCTGTCAATGGGTTCTGACGCCACGAACGCTGGTTTATGCCACATGGCCCCGACCTGCGGACAGCCTGCCGCGGGAGCGGTTATCATAACGGCTATCCTATCAAGGGCTTCGCAATTCCAGAACGCTTCGTAATACGGCAGTAACGCTTCAAAATCCTTTTTGTATTCCATTCTCTGTTTCCTCCTGAATTTCGGGGGTGCGTCTGATGGCAGGGTCGGTGAATATATCGGTCTCATCCGAACTGCTGGAAGAAAATTCCGAGACTACAGCGCCCTCATCTCCACCCTGAAACCAGTGCAGGGTATTTAGCGGGATAGTGTACTGGTCGCCGGGCTTCAGAACAATCTCCTTCCATACGGTGAAGTGTTCAATTCTCTCTTTCAGCACGGCTTTCGGATTCTTCACAGGTTCGCCGGGCACGTAGAGATAGACTTCCCCGTACCTGCACCTGAAAGTCTCCTGTTTCCCCGGGTTTGCGGAGGAAACCATGGGATGCCGGTGTTCCGGACAGGTCTGGCGTGGAAGCATCACCAGCTCCTTTGCGCAGTAGCGGTCGTTATTCTCGTAAACTACTATCTGCAAACCGAGCGCTTCAGGGATGCCCAGTCCGCAATCAACTATCTCCATATCATCATATTCCTTATTCGTAATGACAATACATGCTTTCTGGAGCAACTCCTTTGCTTTCTTTTTCAATTCCTCCGACTTTTCCCTGGTTATCATGATGCACCTCCTGTAAATTTTCTAATTCTTTCCAGAACTTTTTCCCTGCCGAGAAGCTCCAGCATCTCAAAGAGCCCGGGTCCCTTTGTTTTCCCGCTGACGGCAACCCTGACGGGGTGAAAAACATCCCCGCACTTATATCCTTTCTCCTCGGAAAACTTCCTGATTATCTCCTCCAGGCAGACGACCGTCCATTCCCCGCATTTCTCAAGCGCCGCAAGCGCTTCTGCAAGAACTTTCTTCCCGGATTCGGTCAGATACTTGCCAACCGCCTTTTCCTCGTATTCCGGCTCTTTCATAAAAAAAGCGACATGATACGGCACCTCCTTGAGAAGTTTTATCTTTTCCTGCTCAAGCGCGACCGCTTTCTCCAGGTATGCGGACTTCTCTTCGGTTAGTTCACCCCCAACAACGCCTTCCTTCCTGAGAAACGGCATTGAAAGCTCAAGTATTCTTTTCGGGGTCGTCTTTCTTACATACACGCCGTTCATCCATAGAAGCTTTTCCGGAGAAAAAACCGCGCTTGACTTCTGGCATCTTTCTATCGAAAATGCCTGTATGAGTTCTTCCCGCGAAAAGAGGTCTTGGCTATCTTCAGAACCCCATCCGAGAAGAGATATGTAATTGAAGAACGCCTCCGGCAGGTAACCCTCTTCCCTGTACGCCCGCACCGAGGTAGCTCCGTGCCGCTTGCTCAGGCGCGTCTTGTCTGCCCCCAGAGTCATTGACATGTGGGCAAACTGCGGCGGCTCAGCTCCAAGCGCTTCAAACAGCATTATGTGCTTGGGGGTGTTGGAAAGATGGTCTTCGCCCCTTACCACGTGGGTAATCTTCATCATGAAATCGTCAAC
>JAKJFI010000104.1 GCA_022704985.1 Candidatus Omnitrophota bacterium
CGGGGACGGGGGGACCTATGACATAGGACTCCAGTCACTTTCAGGAGCGGCGGAGCGCGGACACAGGATACTTTATGTCTGTTGCAACAACCAGGCCTACATGAACACCGGCATACAGCGTTCTTCAGCAACTCCGAAAGCCGCCCATACAACGACCTCGCCGCTGGGCAAAGTAATACCCGGCAAGACGCAATTTCCCAAGGACGTTGCGTCTATAATGGTCGCTCATAACATTCCTTACGTCGCAACCTCCATACCCGGAAAGTGGAACGACCTCGTTAACAAGGTGGAAAAGGCGATTTCTATCGACGGGTTCACCTACATAGACGTGCTGACCCCCTGCCGGCTGGGCTGGCCGCACGAACCTGAACTGACGATGGAAATTTCACGGGTTGCCGCGGATACCTGTATCTGGCCCCTGTACGAAGTCGTTGAAGGGAAATACAAGCTTACCTATAAACCGAGAGAGAAAAAGCCGGTTGCCGAGTGGTTCAAGATGCAGAGAAGGTTTGCCCATCTTTTCAAACCAGAAAATCAGGGACTGCTTGATACCATACAACAAGAGGTAGATAGACGCTGGGAAAAACTTCTTAAAAAATGCGAGGGATAAGCGATGAGTTCTCTGCTATTGGCAGGAGTCAGCCTTATACTTTTTATTGTTGCATACCGTTATTACGGACGGTTTCTTGAAAGATTGTGGGAAATCTCCCCTGAAAGAAAGACACCCGCGTTTGAAAAACAGGATGGTGTTGACTACATCCCCGCAAAACACTGGACAATTCTTTTTGGCCACCATTTCGCCTCCATAGCGGGCGCCGGTCCTATACTGGGACCTGTGATAGCCTGCATGCTGTGGGGCTGGTTGCCTGCCGCTCTCTGGATTGTCTTCGGCTCGATACTCCTTGGCGGCGTCCATGATTTTGCCGCGCTCGCTTTGAGCATGCGCTACAAGGGCAGGTCGCTGGGAGAGATTACCGAGACTGTGATGGGACGCAGAGGCAAGGTGATATTTTCCCTTTTCCTGTGGTTTACTCTCATCCTGGTGGTGGCTGTCTTTGCATCCGTTACTGCAAACACTTTCGTCAAAGAACCTGCGATAGTAATACCGACTTTTGGTCTTATTCTGATAGCGTTTCTCTTTGGGTTGCTGGTGTACCGGCTCAACTGTCACTATTTGTACGCGACGCTCGGCGCCCTTATACTGCTTGGATTTTTTTTCGTGCTCGGGGATAAGTTTCCCTTTTCTTTTACGGTTGCGGAGCCTTTGAAACTCTGGATTATCATACTCCTCGTTTACTCTTTTATTGCCAGCGTCATCCCTGTCAATCTCCTGCTCCAGCCGCGCGACTACCTTTCCTCGTTTCTCCTTGTCGGGGGGCTGGTGCTCGGCTATGCGGGGCTTTTCACGGCGAAGCCGGTCCTGAACGCCCCGGCATATATCTCTTTTAACGCCGCCGCGGGGCAGGGTTCTCTCTGGCCGATGATGTTCGTTATTATAGCTTGCGGGGCAATCAGCGGTTTCCACAGCCTGGTGGCAAGCGGAACCACCTCAAAGCAGATAACCAACGAAAGAGATGCGAAGAAGATTGGATACGGCAGTATGCTTACCGAAGGAGTTCTCTCAATTCTTGCGCTCCTGTGTGTTTGCGCAGGATTGACATGGAACCGTGCCGGTTCGTCTTTCAACTACCCCGAACTCATGGCGACCGGGGATTGGATAGGCACCTTTGCTACAGGTTACGGGCAGGTAACCTCAAAAATCTTCAATCCGGATGTCGGTAAGATGCTGGCGATTGTCATGATAAACGCCTTTGTTCTGACGACGCTCGATACCGCTACAAGGATTACCCGTTACATATCCGAAGAACTCTTCGGCGACAGCTGGAAGATGAAACCTTTCAAGAACAGGTTCTTTGCCACGTTTTTTGTGGTGTTTATCGCCGGGTACCTGGCGTTCGGCAACTGGCAGAAACTCTGGCCCGTCTTCGGCGCCGCAAACCAGCTGGTCGCAGCGATAGCCCTGTTTGTCGCCGGACTGTTTCTTCTTTTTGTGCGGAAAAAGAATTCACCCGCAACATTCCTCCCCGCTTTCTTTATGTTCCTGACGACTATCACTGCCCTGCTCTATCAGGCGCAGGGTTTTTACAGGAGCAGGCATTTCCTCCTTGGAAACATCGCTATTTTGCTGGTAGTCCTTGCGCTTTTCGTTATCGTGGAAGGTGTTTGCAAACTCCTGAAATCAAAGGCTAAGGTATAAACAAGAATAGAGTTAGTGATTTTCTGAGGTGTTTCCAAGATGCCTGCAAGAATCTTAATCCAGACACCGAGAGACAAAGTGTTGCCTATATACTCAACTCTAACATAAACTTGACAAACATTTATACATAATGTATAATCTGACGAGATGAAGAAAAACCTGGTTTCATCAATCGTCGGTGAAATTCAAAAACAGATTGAGTCTGGGCAGTACCCGCCGGGCACCTCCCTACCTCCGTTCAGGGACCTTGCTCATATACACAATGTTTCTCATGCAACCATCCAGCAGGCGATACGAGAACTCCGCAAGAAAAATTTTGTGGTCAGCTATCAGGGAAGGGGTACGGTTGTCCGTGGAAATTCCGATGAATGGGACCCTGTACACTTCAAAAAAATCTACATGCCCCCGGGCGGCGGGAACAGAAAACAGGTAGGAATGTTTTTGTCCAGGATATATAGGGGGATAAGCGCATACATAATGCCGGAGTACCTTCGCGGCGTGATGGATGAACTCAATAACTGGAATCTCAATCTGAACCTGTTTGTCCTTCCGGAAAATCAGTCCGCATTAGAATTCTGTCTGTCAAAGTTTCATGAAGGTCGTTTGTCCGGCGTAATACTGATGGGCATAGATGATTTTGACCGTATAGTTCTGGGTATCCGCAAACAGCATATTCCTTGTGTGGTTCTTAATTCCAACCTTCCTCTTGCCAAGAGGAAGGAATTGACCGGGATAAGATGGGTCGTGGCGGACGAGGAATCTGGTGTGCAGGACGCCCTGCGGTTTCTGCATACACTGGGGCATGCCAGGATTGCATATATTGGACGTACAGGCAGTACCCGCCGTTTTAATGCATACGCGGCTTTCATGAGAGACAACGGTCTGTGCATGGATAGCGACAACCTTGTAAACGTTGTTGAGCAGGTCATTCAGAAGAAATCGTTCATCAAACTCAAGGAACTGTTTACGTCCGTGAGGCCGACGGCGGTTTTCTGCGATTCAGACGCCAAGGCGCTCGGAGTGCTGGATGCCGCGCGGGAATTGGGCGTGGCGGTGCCGGCCCAGCTTTCTGTCGTTGGATTCGACGATATTCCTCTGGCGGCGCAGACCCGTCCAGCGCTTACCACGGTGTACAAGCCGCGTTATGAGATGGGGCGGGAAGCGGCATACCTGCTGGCGTCTTCCATTCAGGATTCCCGGCGTACGGTTCCGGCAGAACGGATATTGCGGACATATCTGGTTCACAGGGCTTCCTGTGCAACCGT
>JAKJFI010000105.1 GCA_022704985.1 Candidatus Omnitrophota bacterium
GAATAGAGGGGATACGGCTTAAGCAGAGCGGGAAAATGTTGAAAACAAATCTTCTCGTCATTGCCATAGGGGTAAGTCCCGATATTGATATCGCAAAGTCTGCGGGGATAAAACACGGACGCGGCATAACGGTTGATTCCCATATGAGAACAAATTTTGGATATATCTATGCGGCGGGCGATGCGGCCGAGGGCAGGGACAGGCTGCTCGGTTCAAATTCGGTAATAGCCATATGGCCCGTCGCGGCAAGGCAGGGAAAGGTTGCGGGAATCAATATGGCGGGAGGAGATGCCGTTTATGACGGAATGTTTCCCATGAATGCGGTGGATATTGCCGGGGTGCCGGTTATTTCGTTCGGAATAACGAATCCGCCCGATACTGGAGAGTATGAGGTGCTGGAGAAGAAAGGAGACGGTTTCTACAAAAAGATTGTGCTGAAGAACAATATAATAAGCGGATGCATATTCCTTGGGAATATTGAGAGAAGCGGGATTTTTTCCGGGATTATAAGGGACCGGATGGATGTTTCTAACTTTAAAAAAGAATTGTTGAGCGATAATTTCGGCCTGCTGGTGCTTCCCAGGGAATACAGGAAGCATATGGTGGTCGGAGAAGGTATAGAGGTATGACAAGGATAAACGCGGAGGGGATGCATTACAAGGTTCTTAATGAGAAGGTTCGCGGGGCGTTGGAAAGCGGCCTGACGGAAATATCCATTGAAGGCGTCTGCGGGCAGAGGTATATAGGAGCCGGCCTTAAAATAAACGGCGTCCGCATCACTGCAAACGGTATTCCCGGCAATGACCTCGGAGTTTTTATGGACGGTCCTGAGATAACGGTCAATGGGAATGTACAGGACGGCGCTGGCAATACCCTCAACTCCGGAAGGATAATCGTTCACGGCAGTGCAGGCGACCTGCTCGGACATTCCATGAGGGGAGGCGAAATCTTTGTAAAGGGAGACGTGGGCTACCGCGTCGGCATACACATGAAAGAATATAAGGATTTTTATCCCGTCATCGTTATAGGCGGGAGCGCCAGGAGCTTTCTCGGAGAGTATATGGCGGGCGGAATGATTATACTCCTGGGATTAAAAAAAGACAGGCGGATATCCGGGGATTTTCTGGGCACCGGCATGCACGGCGGTGTTATCTATTCCAGAGGAGGTCCGGACGGGTGCCGGCTCGGAAAGGAAGTGAAGGTTTTCAAGGTTGACGGGGATGACAGGGAAAAGATAAAAGAATACACCGAGAGGTTTGCGGAATATTTCTGTTATTCGGCGGAAGATATACTCAAAGAAGAATTTTTTAAGATTACTCCGGTGACGTATAGGCCTTATGGTAAAATATACTGTTATTGATGCCAATTTGACTTCACACATATAGTTTTGTTGGCTGCGTCGTCAGTATCCTCAGCATACTTATAAAGTATGCCTGCGTCACTGACTCCTTGCCGCCGCACTATCTGTGTAAATTGAAATTGGCGGTAATGTTACTCCGGAGAGAATGATGGATATAATTGAGGTGCGGAATAAGCAGGGCGTCCCCGACGTTTTCGGCCATGACGTCAGGAAAAACATAAAGGAGATGGGCATACGGGGGATTGAAGAGGCGTTTGCCTCGGAGCTTTACGGGTTTGAGGGTTCTTCGGGGGATGATGAATTGAGGTATATCGCCGAAAATATCCTGGTTGACTCCGTCATACAGGAGTATTTTCTGAACGGAGAGAATCATTCCGCCGGAGAAGGCGGGTTTGTTATAGACATTTTTTATAAGAAAGGAGTTACGGATTCCGTTGCGGATACGGTAAAGACGGCTGTAAGAAATGCAGGCATGAAAACGGATATCGCTGTATCTACGGGGAAACGGTATTATTTAAGAGGCGACGTTACCGGGGAAGAGATAGAGTCCGTTTGTATGAAACTGCTTGCCAATCCGCTTATACAGAACTATTCAATCAGGTATGAAGAGGGGAAAAAGTCTAATGTCTGAGTACGCATCAGAGATTAATATCATCGGGGCCGATGACGGAAAACTTCTTGAGATAAGCGCGAAAAATCTTCTTGCGCTCAATCTTGAGGAGATGAGAGCCGTCAAGAAATATTTTACGGATGCCGGAAGAAATCCGACAGACTGCGAACTGGAAACCATAGCACAGACATGGTCGGAGCACTGCTGCCACAAGATATTCAGGTCGGATATAAATTATACCGAGAGCGTGAATGGCAAAATCCATAATGAAAAAATTAATCTTCTCGGGGAAATCAGGAAGGTTACAGAAAATCTCGGCAGTGATTTCTGCGTATCTGTTTTCAAGGATAATGCGGGGATTGTGAAATTCAGCGATGAATACGGCATCGCATTCAAGGTGGAGACGCACAATCATCCCTCCGCTCTGGAGCCCTACGGCGGGGCTGGAACGGGCATAGGAGGAGTTATAAGGGACATACTCGGCGCGGGCAGGGGCGCAAAGCCCGTAATGAACACCGACGTATTCTGCTTCGGTCTGCCGGATGCGGATCACAAACAGCTTCCCGAAGGGGTGCTTCATCCGAAAAGGATTTTCAGAGGAGTGGTGAGCGGCGTCAGGGACTACGGAAACAGGATGGGAATTCCCACGGCCAACGGAGCGATTATTTTTGACAAGGGGTACCAGAATAACTGCCTGGTCTTTTGCGGAACCGTCGGTATAATCCCCCTGAAAAATGTTGAAAAGAAGGTCGTTGAGAACGACTATATTGTCGTCATCGGAGGCAAAACGGGGCGCGACGGGATTCACGGAGCGACGTTTTCTTCCATACAGATGGATGCAAACGTGTCAACCAACGTGGTGCAGATAGGCAATCCGATAGTGGAAAAGAAGATGATGGACGTTCTCTTAATAGCGGCCGATGAAGGGCTTTACAACTTTGTGACAGACTGCGGAGCGGGGGGGCTTTCCTCTGCCGTGGGAGAGATGGGGAGTGAAATTGGCGCCGAGGTGATGCTGGAAAAGGCGCCTTTGAAGTACAGCGAGCTTATGCCGTGGGAGATATGGATTTCCGAATCGCAGGAAAGGATGGTTCTTTCCGTGCCGGGCAATAATCTTGAACGTCTCCTTTATCTATTTGCTTCAGAGGACGTGGAGGCGGCGGTTATCGGGCAGTTTAAAAAAACCGGCAAACTGGAAATTTATTACAAAAACGAACCGGTCTGCAGTCTTGACATGCAATTTCTGCATTCCGGCGTTCCCCGGAGAAAACTGAAAGCTCAATTCAGTTTTTCAGGGAAGGCGGAATACAGGAAGGATTCGGATGCGAAGACGACCGACTGGCCGGCGCGCATCCTGAAACTCCTTGCCGATATCAACATAACTTCAAGGGAAACTGTCATAACCCAGTATGACCATGAGGTGCAGGCGCATACCGTTCTGAAGCCGCTTTCAGGAATGAGGCACGGTCCTTCGGATGCCGCCGTTTTGAAGCCGCTTTACGGCGATTACAGAGGGATAGCCGTGGGATGCGGAATTAATCCT
>JAKJFI010000007.1 GCA_022704985.1 Candidatus Omnitrophota bacterium
CACAGTGCTCCGGTCGGCCACCCGCCTATTCACTGCTCCTTCTCGTCGCAGTTCATAAGCAGGCTCCCCTCGAATCCTAGCATACAAGTTAAGAAAAATTTTACTCCTCTTGCCAACTAACGAACTTAATCCCTTTCAAGTGGGCAGGGGAGGATTCGAACCTCCGAAGGCGTAAGCCGCCAGATTTACAGTCTGGTGCGATTGGCCACTCCGCAACCTACCCGTAAATAGAAGCCCGTCCCGCCGCAGGGATAGTATCCTTTGAGACCCTCAAGGTAATGTGGGCGCCCCCTCTGCCGGATTCGACTTTTCGCTCGGGGCGAATCTGTCGGCACCATCAGAACTTAGCTCCCATGCTTATAGTGTTGGCTCAAGGATAATTAATCCTCACGCACGGAACAGGCTAAGTATATTTTACCCCCTTTTTAAAAAAAAGTAAAATACTACCTATAATGGTCTTCACTACAAAAAATTCCCGTGAAACGATGAAACTGGGTGAACGCATCGCCTCAAAAGTAAGAAAAGGAGATGTGATAGGCTTTTCCGGCGAACTCGGAAGCGGGAAAACCACCATGATAAAGGGCATGGTCAAACGGCTTACAGGTAAAGAAGCAACAAGCCCGTCCTTCGTTTTGATAAACGAATACGCAGGTAAAATCCCGGTTTTCCATTTTGACCTTTATAGGTTAGAATGTAAAATAGATATGCAGAATATCGGATGGGAGGAATATCTCGAAAAAGGTCTTGTGCTCATAGAGTGGGCTGACAGGATTAAAGACATTCTTCCCAAAAAAACAATTTTCATAAATATTTCCATAACAGGCGGCGAAAGAAGGATAAAAATCAGCGGTCTGAAAAGATAAAATCGTCAACCCTTCACTTTTCGGGAATCGAAGGAAGAGTTTGGGGTAAAGGAGTATAAAAATGACAAGCAGAGAGAGAATTTTGAAAATTCTTAATCACCAGATACCTGACAGGGTTCCCATACAGGATAGTCCGTGGGACGCCACGATAAGAAGATGGCATAAGGAAGGCCTGCCAGAAGACACGACTCCGGCGGAATATTTCGATTACGAGTTTGAATTTTTCGGTGCAGACCTATCACCGAGGTTTCCTGTAAAAACGCTGGAAAAAAATGAGGAATATATCATAGCAACCACCCCCCATGGCGGCAAGAGGAAAAATCACAGGGATTATTCAACTACTCCGGAAATCATCGACTGGTCGATAAGAACAAAAGACGACTGGAAAGAAATAAAGAAACGCCTTACGGCTGATTTTACGAGGATTGACTGGGCAACTGGCCTTAATAGAAACAAGACTGCATACGAAGGAGGGAAATTCGTCTGCTTCTCGGCAGCCTGTGGTTACGATGCGCTCCAGTCATACATGAAACCAGAAGAATTACTCATAGCCATGACTCAAGATTCCGAATGGGTAAAAGAGATGGTGATGACGCTGGCGGAATTAATTATCATAATGGCTGAGCTTATGCTAAACAACGGGTTCAGGTTTGACGGGGCGTTTCTCTACAATGACATGGGCTACAAGAACGACCTGCTATTCTCCCCCGATACCTACAAGAAGACCCACTATGACGCGGACTGTCTCCTATATGCATATTTCCATTCAAAAGGGATGAAAACTATTTTGCACAGCTGCGGAAACGTATCTGAACTGGTCCCCATAATGATAGAAACCGGTCTCGACTGCCTCCTGCCTCTTGAAGTCAAAGCAGGAATGGACATCATCAGATTGAAGGACAAGTACGGCGACAGCATTGCATTCATGGGCGGGATAGACGCACGGCTGATGGCCGACGAAGACCCCTCAAAGATTGAGGAGGAGATAAAAAAGAAGTTCGAGGTCGTCAAAAGAGACGGCGGATACATATATCACTCGGACCATTCAATACCCAATAACGTAAGCTTCCAGCAATATTGCAGGGTAATGGAGCTTGTCAAGAAATACGGTGTATATCCGGAATATGAAAAGATGCTCGAACAGGCAGAGTTACCGCAGGCGGCTGGACAAGCGGATGCTGCGCCCGAGACAATCACCGCCGCGGTTCCAGCCACCAGGGCAAAGCCGAAACGCGGATTGTTCGGTAAAAAGGGCGCCGCAGAGAAGAAACCCGAACCTGTAAAAACCGTCCCGCAGCCAAAGCCGCAGAAACCAGCACAGCCTGAAAAAACGGAAGCGCCTGCCGGTGGACCACAGAAAAAGAGAGGGTTCGGACTGTCGTTCAGGAAAAAGAAATAAAATTATAAAACATTCATATTGAGAGCGTAGAATATAAAGGAAAGGTCTGAACAAATGAAAAAATCAGTTGGAATAGACTTGGGCGGGACGTACATAAAAGCCGGACTTACCGACCAGAACGGCACCATCCTCAAGAAACAGCAGTTTCCCACGCTCGCGGAAAAGAATGACCGGGACATCGTATTAAAACAGATGGAAGCGGCCGTTGACTTTGCGCTTGAAGGCGCCGAAGGCGAAATTGCGGGAATAGGCATAGACACTCCGGGCATTGTCGATGACAAAGGCGTCGTTTTTTCCGCTCCTAACCTGCCGGACTGGAATGTCCTGCCGCTAAAAAATATATTCGAAAAAAAATACGGGCTTCCGGTCGTGGTTGAAAACGACGTAAACACCATCGCGTGGGGAGAATTTCTTTACGGAGCGGGAAAGGGCTACAACACAATAATATGCGTAACCCTGGGCACCGGTCTTGGCGGAGGCATCGTAAAAGACGGAAAGCTGTTGCGCGGAGGGAAATATTCCGCAATTGAGATAGGGCACCTAACTATCGATTACAGAGGACCGCTCTGCAAGTGCGGAAACATCGGCTGTGTGGAAAGGTTCGTCGGCAGGGACTATATCGTTGAACGCGCTGTCAGGGCGATTAACGATGGCAAAGAAACCCTGATATCCGAACTGGTAAACGGTAAAACCGAAGACATCACTCCGAAGGTGATATCCGACGCTTACCAGCGAGGAGACAGAATCGCCGCGGAGATATGGATAGATGTCGGGACATGCCTGGGAGCACTGTTTACCGGACTGATAAATCTTCTCAATCCTGAACTGATTATTATCGGAGGCGGAATTTCAAAAAATGTGGAAATTATGTTTGAAACCATAGAAAAACAGATAAAGAAACACGCCATGGCAAAGCTTGCTGAGAAAGTGAAGGTAGTACAATCAAAACTCGGCAGTGACGCCGGCATAATCTCTGCGGGCGCTCTTGTCTTCCAGAAATGACACTGGATTCTTTTTCCGCCATAAAACATGTGCGGACTACCGCATCCATAGACCAATGAGAATAATATACTTTGGAAGCGATTGCTTCGGCATCCCTTCGCTGGAGGAACTGAAAAAAAACCACACCTTCCCGGGAATCGTCACGGCTCCCGATAGACCCAAAGGAAGGGGGTTGAAGCTCTCCTGTCCTGAGATAAAAGACTGGGCGCTGAAAAACGATATCCCCGTCTATCAGCCCGAACGTCTTTCAGACGAAAGTTTTATAAGAACTATGCAGGACCTGAACCCTGATTTGATTGTGCTTATCTCTTATGGAAAGATTCTGCCGGTTACGATTCTCAAAACCGCATCGATAGCCGCGATAAACGTACATCCTTCACTACTGCCGAAATACAGGGGAGCCGCCCCAATGGAATGGGCGCTCATCAACGGCGATAAAAAAACGGGCATTACCGTCATGACAATGCACGGCAGGATAGATACCGGAGACGTCATAATGCAGAAAGAGGTCGCCATCGCAGATACCGATGATATTTTTTCCCTGAAGAAGAGACTTTCCGAGATTTCCCCGGGACTGCTTGCCGAAAGCCTGAACATGCTCTTGAAAGGGGTCTCTCCGACTCCGCAAAAGGGCGTCCCCTCCCGCGCGAGAAAACTCGTGAAAAAAGACGGCCTCATAAATTGGGCAAAATCGGCATCTGAAATTCACAACCTTGTGCGGGGCGTAAAAGAGTGGCCCGGCGCCTACACCTACCTTAACGGCAGATATCTCAAAATCTTCAACTCCATCATTCTTCCCTCGCCACCTGCGGACTTGTCCCGCAAGGGAGATAGCCAGGACGGAGACAGGAAACATGGAGAAATAATAGATACCGGCAGGGATTCAATAGTTGTCGCATGCGGGAAGGATGCTTTGAAGATAACCGAGGTGCAGATGGAGGGTAAAAGAAGGATGCCGGTATCGGAGTTTCTAAAAGGGTTCAAGATTCAGCGCGGTGACAGATTCTCCCACTCATCCATTCCCTCTCACTGCAGGGAAGAGAAATAAGGTTCGGGGGTTTTAGCAATGACGACGAATAAGATAAAACAGGATTGCAGGTTCTTCAGAACGGATACCCCTTGCGTTTACCACAAGACCGAACGGAAGTCCTGCACAAACTGCAATCGTTACGAACGCACCCGCGGAAGAATTCTGATAATCAAGAAAGCCGCCATGGGCGACGTGTTGCGAACCACATGTATTCTCGAACCACTGCGCAGGAAATTCCCGGACCACAGAATCATCTGGTTTACCGCTGAAAACAACAGGGAGGTTCTCAAGGGCAACCCTTACATCGACGAGATATGGACGGAGAACATTGAAACATCGCAGAAACTCTTCTGTTTCAACTTTAAGGCGGCAATCAACCTTGACCTCTCTTCCGACAGCCTGGCTACTGCGGCTGCTGCGAAAACAGAAAGGTTTTACGGTTTCCGCTATGAGCAAGACGGCGCGGTATCCTGGTCAAACAAGCCTGCCGGAGAATGGTTCGCAATGAGCCACGACGACGGAGCAAAAAAGAGGAACGGGAAAACTTACCAGCGCATAATATCCGACATCCTCGAGCTTGAAAACTTCGGCGAGATAGTTGTTCCACTGAACAAGGGAAGCGTAGCTCGGGCTGAGGCGTTCGCAAAAAAACACAGGCTTCACGGAAAAAACGTTATAGGGATTAATGCGGGAAGCGGCTCAAGGTGGCTTGCCAAGAGGTGGCCAGAGAAGAATTTTCTCAAGCTCTTCTCCCTGTTAAAAGATGAAAAATGTCCTATCGTAATCTTCGGCGGCAGGGAAGAAAAAGAGATTATGAAACGGCTTTTGAAAAAGAGTACGGTTCCATTGATTGACGCAGGATGTGATAATACCATCGGAGATTTTTTTGCCCTGCTTGACCTGTGCAGTGTAGTGTTGACTTCCGATACCCTGGCACTGCACGCCGCATCAGGCCTCAGGAAACAGATTGTTGCGCTCTTCGGCCCGACATCCGCAAACGAAATAGAAACTTACGGCAGGATGATAAAACTCGTAACGCCTCTTGAGTGCGTATGTTGTTACATGAAAGAGTGTGACAGGAAACCGTTCTGCATGGAAACGATTGCTCCGGAAACCGTCTTTTCCGCGATAAAAAAATCATTATGAACACACATAATAAATCCATTGCGGTGGTTATTCCCACATATAACGAAAAAGACAACATCGTCCCGCTCGTACAAGAACTTATCAAGCTTCCTCTACACCTGAAGATTCTCGTGGTTGACGATAATTCTCCTGATAAAACCGGAATAATAGCAAAGGAAGCTTTCCCGGACAACCCGTCAGTCTCCGTATTTATCAGGGAAGGAAAGAGGGGCCGGGGGCTGGCAGGCATCTTCGGCTTCAGGAAGGCGCTTGAAACAGGCGCCGAAGCAATCATCGAAATGGACGGAGATTTTTCGCATCATCCGCGCTTTATTCCGGCGATGCTGGAGAAACTTGAAGACAGCGATGCCGTGATAGGCTCAAGGTACATCAATGGCGGCGCGGACGTTAACAGGGGACTTTTGCGCCGGACGATAAGCAACTGCGCACGTCTCTATATCAAACTGGTTCTCGGCATCAACGTTGCCGACCCGACGTCAGGATTCAGGGCATTCAAAAGCGAGATAATGAGCCGGATAGTTGACTCTCTCTCTGCCGAGGATCCCTTTATCGTCACGGAGGTTCTGTTCTGTCTAAAAAAAGAGAAGGCTCGGATAACCGAGGTGCCCATAGAGTTCTACGAACGAAAAGCTGGCGTCTCAAAACTCGGCGGCAAAACACTCATAAAATACCTCGGCAAGGTATTAAGATTGAGAATGAATAATGGAAGATAGAAAATATCTGCGTTACTTTGCGATATTGACGGCGGCAGTCACGCTGACAAGGCTCTGGCTCGCATATACGCTCGGACTGGGCGTTGACGAGGCGCACTACGTTCAATACGCGCTGAATCCCGCGCTCTCGTATTATGACCATCCCCCTATGGTTGGATATCTTATAAGATTTTTCATACTCGCTTGCGGGAAATATCCTCTTGCCGCAAGGATGCCAGCGGTACTTTCAGGCGCAGGTACGGCGATACTGCTTTTTATGCTCGGGAAGAAACTGCATGGCGCGGCGGCAGGATTCTGGACGGCTGTCATTTTCAACTGCATACCGATTTTCTCAGCGATAGGCGGCATAACCATTGTTCCTGACACGCTCCTTTGTTTCTTCTACCTGCTGTGCATGCTCCTGCTCTGGCGCATCAGCGAAACAGGCAACGGACATCTCTGGTACGCGGCAGGTATAGTCACAGGAGTTTCGCTTCTGACAAAATATACAGCCGCGCTTCTCTATCCTTCAATTTTCATTTTCATCTTGCTGGTTCCTTCGATGAGAAAGTGGTTCGGCAAAAAGGAGCTTTATCTCTCATTCCTGTTAAGTCTCCTCATTTTCCTGCCGGTTGTCATATGGAATTATGAAAATTACTGGTTCTCCTTTGCATTTCAGTTTTCTCACGGACTCGGCGAAAAGAAGTTCTTCATCGCGGAGGAATTTTTAAAAAATATCGGGGCGCAGGCAGGAGTATTTTCACCCTTCATCTTTGTTTTTATCATACGTTCGCTTTTCCGAACGATAGCCATGTCTTTGCGCAAGAACGAACAATACCTCCTTTTCCTCTCCTTCGCGCTGCCTGTGATACTCGTCTTTGGATATTCCGGATTATCAAACCAGGTGCTCCCGCACTGGCCGGCGGTCGGATATCTCGTTCTTCTTCCAGTTCTGGGAAAGGATGCCTGCGGTTTGCTCGGAGGAACAGCGGAAAAAAAATCTGTACGGCGCTTCTTTGTTTTCTCTCTTGCGGCCGGTATCGCCCTGACGCTAATCATACCCGTTCAGGCCTTATTCAAAGTCATCCCTGTATCACCTGAAAACGACATTACAAACGACATGGCGGGATGGGAAGAACTCGCAGACCGCATAAGAGAAATACGGACGCAGGAGGCAGATTCCGACTTTTTTGTTTTCACGCACACGTTTTATCTCGCAGGCCAGCTGGCATTTTACCTTGAGCCGGAGATACCGGTCTATTGCCTGAGCAAAAGGGTTGACCAGTATGATTTCTGGCAGTACCCGCAGGCATTGCAACAGAAACTCGGCGGCAGGAACGGGATATTCTTCCGCGACAGCAACTATAAAACGGTTCCCGAAAAGCTCTACGCCTTCAGGGAGATACAACAGGAACAACCTTTTGAAATCCACGTCAAGGGCAGATACGCTAAGAGTTTCTACCTGTACAGGTGTTACGATTTTGATACGCAAAAAACCGACCCGGCAGTTCTCCAGTCGCTTCCTTTCGCCCCGCGCTCATTCAAAGCGGCAATACTTGTCTCTCACCTTAATCCTCTCCCCAGGGGAAAGAGAGAAGACGTGAGAGGGTCTCTTCCCTTACTGCGGAGCTGGAATGAAAAGAGTTTTCTGCTGATTAACGGTCTCGCCCGCAGAAACAGGATAGCGGATGCATTTTTTATGCTGGTAAACTGGCTGGGCACAAGCTACGTGCTGATTCCACTGACAGGACTCCTGATATGGATGAGGCAACGAAAACAGTTCCTGAAATATTTCTGGATGTTTGCGCTGGCGATGCTTCTGGGCGGGATTGCCGTTCATTTCATGAAAGAGTTTTTTTCCGTCCCGAGACCTCTGGCATATTTTGAGGAGGATATTGTAAATATCGTCGGGGACCAGCTGAAAAAAGGGTCATTCCCCTCCGGACATGCGCAGACAGTCTTTACCGGAGTGCTTTTCCTTTCATGGCTCATACCGCAGTACCGGTCTGCCTTCTGGATAACCGGCGTGCTTTCGGGGATATCCCGATGTTATATGGGAGCGCACTTTCCGTTTGACGTAATAGCAGGCTTTTTTGTAGCCCTGCTCTCCTTTCTTGTGGTCAAATTATGCTGCGGGGAAACAAAACCGACACCTCCTCATCATGAGGATTCATCAACGGAGAATTCGGGATAAATGTTTACCAACATCCTGATTGACATTGAAACCGGTACGGTCGTAACGAACGCAGAGATAATCACCCCGCTTGTCAACAGGCTCTTTGCTCCGTTTCTTGATTTCCCGAACTATTTCCTGACTCTCCCGCGTCCCGAAACTCAGCTTATCTCGTGGCTCTCATGGCTTTGTGCCATATGGATAGTATTTGCGCTTTTGAGACCACCGCGCGTTCCCGCGTCAAAAAAAATACTGCCAGTTTTGAGAGGGGTGTTAGTAATTATTGTTTTCTTCATTCTCTTCATCGCTTACTGCATCCTCTGCCCCCTGCCGCAGTATCGCATAACATCCGGAGAACCTGATGAAATCTTCCTCGACCTCCATTCACATACCATACATTCTCATGACGGCATCGTAACGCCGGGAAGAAACCTGCGGTGGCACCTGAATTCCGGTTTCAGCGGCTGGGCAATAACCGAACACGACCGTGTAGGTCCTGCCGCCGCGCTCCAGCGACAGATAATAGAGAAAACATCTCTCCCCGCAACGGCAATACCGGCACAGGAGGTCAACTTCAGGAGAGCGCACCTTAACCTCCTCGGTATAAAGGAAAGCATTGACGCCAATGAATACAAGAATCTATCCGACTTGATAAAAGACGTTCACCGGATGGGCGGCGCCGTTATCGCACCCCATTACTGGGCCGAGACAAGGTCGCCCTTCTCCATGAAGGACCTGGCTGACGCCGGCGTGGACGCTTTTGAGATTGCGGGCAATGCCTCTATCCCCCTGACGCATGCAAAACGCCGGGAGATAATCGCGTTGTGCCGGAACGAAGGGCGTGTTCCGTTAAGCGGAACCAACTGGCACGGATGGAGAAATTTTTGCACCGTATGGACGGGATTCAACTCCCCCGGATGGAAAGAGATGGATGCTGAAGGTCGTGAACGCGCGGTAATTGAAGCCCTGCGCAACAGGGAAAGCGACCGCTTCAGAGTCATCGGGTACAAACAGCGCTCTTGCGACTCATCAAACGATATCCTTGAACCCCCCGCCGGAATTTTTCTTTATTTCACGTCAATAGACATGTTCCAACAGGCATCCTGGCTCTTCTGGATTGCAGTTATCTGCTTTGCGGGTCGCCGCATGAAAAACCGGCGTATCGCCGCTATTATATTATGGACAGTGATTACCTTGCTCCTGGTTGCAGGGGCCATTCTTATTTTTAACATCTGGAATGCCGTCTCCAACGTAAATAAAATCCTCCCCGACCTGGGCAAAGTTTTAATCGCGCTGGCGATATTCACATCCTTTCTCGCCGCCACCAACCTCCTTAACAAAAAACGTAAACTTTGCTCAAAAGACAAGGAACGTGATATAATAGTAGATTAAAATATCCAGCCACTCATTGCTTGTCATTGCGAGGAATGCTTTTTATGACGAAACAATCTCAATGAGGTACTCGCAATAAGGTTGAGATTGCCGTACAAATCTCGCAACAACAGAATGCGTCGGTTCGAGGAAAGAGGATAAATGGCGCTTATTGTGCAGAAATACGGGGGAAGTTCGCTTGCAACGATAGAGAAGATAAAAAGCGTTGCGGAAAAAATCGTTGCGGAGAAGCGGGCGGGCAACAGGATGATTGTCGTTGTTTCGGCTATGGGAAAGACCACGGATAATCTCATAAGCCTTGCCGGACAGATTATGCCGTGCCCCCCGGAAAAAGAAATGGACATGCTTCTTTCCACCGGTGAGATGGTATCGGTAGCCCTTTTGTGCATGTCCATCGAGAGCTTCGGAGAAGCGGCTGAGGGATTCCCCGGATACTTCGCAGGGATAAAAACCGACAACTTTCATACCAAAGCGCACATCAGGATGATTGACCCGGGCAGGATACTGAAGGAACTGGAGAAAGACAGTATCATCGTGATAGCCGGATTCCAGGGATTGAACCCGGACAGATTGATAACCACACTGGGCAGAGGGGGCTCCGACCTCACCGCGATAGCCATCGCGGCGGCGGTCAAGGCGGACAGGTGCGACATATACACCGATGTTGACGGAGTCTTCACCACCGACCCGCACGTGGTGCCGGAAGCAAAACTGATACCGGAAATTTCTTATGACGAGATGCTTGAGATGGCATCAACCGGCGCCAAGGTCATGCTCTCGAGGGCGGTCGAATTTGCAAAACGCTACAATGTCCCGTTTTCGGTTAAGCCAACCTTCGGGAAAGGAGAAGGAACGATGGTAAAGGAATTGTCGCTGAGAGAAGGCGCCGATGTTTCGGCTGTTGCACTGGACGAAAAGCAGGCTAAAATAACCATCTTCAGGGTTCCAGACAGTCCTGGCGTCTCTTCGAAAATATTCACGTCTCTCGGGAAAGAAAACATAAACGTGGACGTCATAGTGCAGAACGTAAGCAAAGATAATTTTGCGGACATCTCCTTCACCATAAATATCAGTGAAGCCGAAAAAACACTGAAAATCACCGAGGCGATAGGAAAGGAACTCGGGGCTGAAAATATAATTTGCGACAGGGACATCGCAAAAATTTCAATCATAGGCATCGGAATGATGAACCACCCCGGCGTTGCCGGAAAGATGTTCCAAGTGCTTGCAAACGAAGGGATAAACATCATGATGATAAGCACCTCGGAGATAAAAATTTCCTGCGTCATAAAGAAATCCGACGGGCAGAAAGCTCTAAAGGCCGTTCACAGGGAATTTATAGAATCTTAATATTGTGCCAGGGGAGGACATCCTGTTTCAACTCTCCGAGGTAATTCTGCATGTCTATCCCTTCCTCTTTGAAACTTTCTTCCCACAGTGCATAATTGAAGAATTCATCCCAATTCTCCATCTTACCGCCTTTTTTCCAAACCCTGTGTATTACGCCGGAAAGCGCTTCGCCGCCCCTTCCCAGGAATGTCTCAACGCAACTCATCTTATACTGATGAAAAGTGAGTTTTATGCGGTTATTCCTGCGCACGCTCTGTACAAGAAGCCGCTTTTTATGCAGGTATTCTTCCTCATCTATGAACCTCTCTCTCTCAAAAGGGGTGTGCGGCTTGGGGATAAATGTATTGAACGCGGCCTTGATGGACATTATCCCGGAAAGACCGTTTATCAGAGAGGCTACGGCAAGTATGTCTTCATCACTCTCCCCTGGCAGTCCAAGCATGAAATAGAGTTTTATCTGCCTCCAGCCTCCTGCGCGCGCCTTCTTCACCAATTCAACAAGCTCGGCATCTCTTATCTTTTTGCCAATCTTCCAACGCAGTGACTCCGAGGTTTCCGGCGCAAAAGTCAGGCCGGTCTTTTGAATCTCCTTGATTCTCGTAGCCAGTTCAAATGAGAAGGTATCTATCCTCACCGATGGAAAAGAAACCATTACTTTCCTCGGAACGAATTCTTTGAGAAGGGCTTCCACGACAGATTCTATCGCCGGATGGTCTCCCGAAGAAAAAGAGAGGAGCGAAAATTCCTCGTAGCCGGTGTTCCTGTAGGTTTGCAAAGCAAGGTCAACAATCCTGCCGACGCTCCTGGTTCTCACAGGCTTCCAGCAACTGCCCGCCTGGCAGAAAAAACATCCCTGTCCGCATCCTCTCATTATCTCTATGGACACCCTGTCATGGACAACCTCGGTGAGCGGGACAAGCCAGTTTACAGGGAAGTAAGCATCGTCAAGATTCCTGATATATCTCTTTTTAACTTTTGCCGCGGGGAAGAGCGGGACATAGACGCCTTCTATGCCGGCAAGAGCGGAAAGAATCTCTCTCCTGCTCTTGCTTTTTATTTCCGCCAACATCCCGGCAATTTCAAGGATTACTTCCTCCCCTTCCCCCACCACGAAGCAGTCAATAAAAGATGTAAGCGGCGAAAAATTGAAGGTACAGTTTCCTCCCGCAAGGATAACCGGGTCGCCATCTTTTCTCTCGCGAGAAAAAACCGGGATGCCGGAAAGTTCGAGAACGTTAAGCACGTTGGTATAGTTCAATTCGGAAGAAATGCTGAATCCCAGCACGTCAAAGTCCCTGACGGGACGCTTTGATTCAATGGCAAAAAGCGGGATTCCGTCCCGCCGCAGGAGTTGCTCCATGTCGCCTGCCGGACAGAATACCCGTTCGCACAGGACGTTTTCCGTCTCGTTGAGCAGACCGTAAAGAATCCGCAAACCAGATGAGGACATCCCTATCTCATAAATATCGGGGTAGCACAGGGCAACCTTTACCGCAGTATCTTCAAATGATTTGCGGCAGACGTTTATCTCTTTGCCTGTATAACGCGACGGAACCTGCACATGCGGCAGGAGTTTGAGTATCTTCTCTTCCATTGCTAAAACATGAGGGAATTTTCTTCAATATTGCTAAGAATCACGACGAATATAAGAGAAACTATGAGGGAAGAGCCGCCGTAGCTTATAAAAGGCAGGGGTATGCCCACGATAGGAAAAAGCCCCATCGTCATGCTTATGTTGATTACCGTCTGAGAAATAAATACGGTCATAATACCGGTTCCCAGGAGCTTGGCAAACCTGTCCCTCGTGGAAGAGATTATTTCAGCGATGATTCTGAAAAACATATAGTAAACCGCCAGAAGAAGCAACACGCCAAAGAAACCGAGCTCTTCGGCAAGAACGCAAAACACAAAATCCGTGTGGTACTCCGGCAGGAAAGCGAGCTTCGTCTGAGTCCCCCTCAAAAATCCCCTTCCCCAGAAACCTCCCGAACCTATCGTTATTATTGACTGTATGAGGTTATAACCCTTTCCCAGCGGGTCTCTCATGGGATTCAGAAACGTAAGAATTCTTTCACGCTGGTAAGACTTCATTGCAATCCACAGAAGCGGGCTGGCCAGAACGCCTATTATTATAAGCGTTATAATCTGCCTTTTGCTTCCGCCAGCCTGGTAAAGCATGGCAAAAAACACGATTATGAATATGAATGCGGTTCCAAGATCCGGCTGTTCCAGGATGAATATAAACGGTATTCCCACAATGATAAGACTGAACAACATTACAGGAAGCCGCTTGATATCCTTCTCAGCAAGATACGCGGCAAGCGCGATGATTGTTATCAGCTTTGCAAACTCGGAAGGCTGGAAGTTAAACCAGCCGAGTCTTATCCACCGGGAAGCGCTGTTGCCCCTTCCGATGAAAAGTGTCAGGACAAGGAAGAAAAGAATGGCTATGTAAAACAAAGGCGCAAGCTTCTGGAGATCACGGTAATCGAGCTTCTTCACGAATACCGCAACAACAGTTCCCAGAACCAGCCACAGGCACTGCTTGAGAAAAAGCGCTTCTCTCATGAATACGCCTTTGGACGCCGTAAAGAGGAGGAGAAGCCCCGTTAATATCAACAGGTACGTCCACCCGAAAAGTCTTCTGCTCTCAAAAAGCTCTTTAAAGTGTTTCCACATTTTCCGTCTCTTCCTCCACGCTCTCTACCTCTTCCGGCTTTTTCTCCGGAACAAGAACCTTCTGCAATACCCTACCCGCTATTGCGGCAGATTCCGAACTCGAGGCGCTATCCAGAAAAACAACCAGAGATATCTGGGGATTGTCAGCGGGAGCGTAGCACGCAAAAAATCCGTGGGTCTCCATCTCCAGTTCTCTGTGGGCGCGCTGTACGGTTCCGGTCTTGCCCGCAACCTCTATGCCATTTACCCTTGCCTGTCCTCCGGTGCCGAACAGAGTTACGTTCTTTAATCCTCTTCTGATAATTTCCATGCTCTCGGAACTAATGTGCACCGTTTTCCTTATCGTGGGTAAAAACTCCTTTATATTCTTCCCGTCAGGCGAGATTATTTCCTTTACAATGTAAGGTTTCCATATATTGCCCCCGTTTGCTATGGTGGAAACAAGAGAGAGAAGCTGGAGCGGCGTCGCGAGTATCGGGCCCTGGCCTATTGAAAGGTTCAGGGGGTCTATTTCACGTTTGCTCGGCAGATATCCGCTTTTTTCTCCAGGCAGGTCAATACCCGTTTTGTATCCCAGAGCAAACATATCTGCAAACTCAAGCATTCTCGCCACCCCGGTTTTCAACCCCACGGTGCCGAAAAAAACGTTGCAGGAGTATGGGAAAGCCTGATTTATGTCAACCCAGCCGTGCCCTTCTTCCTTCCAACAATGGAACACCCTGTTGGCGACTTCAATCTGTCCGGTGCATTCAATACGGTCATATTCCTCTATGGTCCCGCTCTCAAGAGCCGAAAGCTCCGTTATAATCTTGAACACCGAACCCGGAGAATACGTGCCCTTTATGGCTCTGTTAAGAAACGGGTAACCTTCTCTCTTGAGATAGCTCTGCAGGTTGTTCACGTCAAAGCCTGGCTTGCTCACGAGAGCGAGAATCTGTCCGTTCCTGGGGTCCATCGCCACAACGCAACCCCTGCGCTCGCCCATCTCCTGATACGCTATCTCCTGTATAACCTGGTCTATGGTCAAAACGAGGTCGTTTCCGGGGACAGAGGTTCTCCTGCCCAAAACCTTTCGCTGATGCCCCCTGGCGTCAACCTCAATCTGAAGGCCGCCCGCACTTCCCCGCAGATATTCATCGTAGAAAAGCTCCAGGCCGTCCTGCCCTATGAAATCGCCCGGTTTATAACCTTTTTCCCGGTGAGAGCGAAGCTGTTGTTCCGTTATTTCTCCCGTATATCCGACAACATGGCAGGTGTTTTTTCCGAGAATGTGCTCTCTTATCAATCCTTCCTGGATGAAGATACCCGGCAGCCTTGCGGCGTTTTCCTCTATGCGCGCAACCTCTCCAGGGGTAAGCCGCATCTTCTTCAGATATACCCTGTCAAACGGGTTTCCGTATCTTGATTTGAATCTTTGCAGGATAAATGACCTGTCCAGGTCGGTAATTTCCGCAAGTATAGACGCTTCCTTCTCAGGTGATTCTATGTCGTACGGAACAAAAACGAGATGCAGTGAGGGAGAATCCTTTACCAGCACTCTCCTGTTCCTGTCGTAAATGGTGCCTCTCGGAATCCCCGTTTCCACGGTCCGTATGCAATTCCTGTTTGAGAGATTCCTATAATAAGGATATCTTACGACCTGCAGATAAAAAGACCGCAGTATGATTATCGCGAACGCAATTTTTGTAAGGTTGATAAATATTCTTTCTTTTTCCATTTTAATCTTTGCATCCCGAGTTCAATCACTATAAAGACAAGGACATTCCAGAAGGCAAACAGCAGTGAATATTTAGACAATGCGCAGGCCCCCCACAAAAATCCTTTTTCCCGTTCAAACATGAGCGCAAAAAAATAAAACAGGCTGAATCCAAATACCCCTGCAATCCTTCCCGCCATGCTGTCCGCTTTCAAAAAACAGCTT